>ONWH01000027.1 GCA_900321495.1 uncultured Planctomycetota bacterium | reverse complement strand
TCGCACAGAAGGTCGGAGTTTCCCCCCTTGCGGGGACTTCCGGACAGAATCAGAATGTTTTTGGACATGCGTTTCTCCTATGGATTGCTTTTGCCTGTGACCCACTTTGACGGTCCGGCGCCGCGCTCCCCCCCCTGACCGAAAAAAAGACTGTCCCTTGCGGAAGACAGTCTTTTTTTCAGCAGCATGGGCGACTGCGGAAACGGCTCCTTAAAATTCGAACTGCGGAATCTTCATCAGTTCGCCGTCTTTGAGCGCCGACATGTGCGAAACGATCCCGGCGACGGTCATGTTAAGCGCCCAGGCAATGTTGACCAGCGGCGTGCGGTTCTCGAGAATCGCTTCGACGAACTCGTTCCCCAGATAGCCGTGCGAACCGCCGTGCCCGCCCGGATCGACCTGCGGCGGGAGCGCCGGCTTCTTGAGATTGACCTTCGCGGCGGCTTCTTTCACCGCGTCGTCCATCGGCTGGAACGCGTCGTTGTAACTCCCCTTTTCGGCGCGGTTGCGGCCGACCTCGCCGCCCCAGCCCGGGGTGTCCCAACTGACCGCCATACGCGCCATTCCCCCCTCGCAGGTGCGCAGGAGAGCGACTTCCGTCCCGAACGGGTTGCCGTACTTGTTGTTTTCCGCCTGGAAGTGCGCGTACTGGCTCCTGTGCCCCATGCACGAAACCTCGGTGAACGAATGCCCGCCCGTCGCGCAGACGTAGTAGGCGTTCGAGTGGGTCGGGTACCACTGCGGCGGCAGACCGTCGCGCCATCCCTTGTAGGAATCGAGGTTCGTCGGGAAATGATGATAGTACTCCCCTTCGGAGTAGATCATCTTTCCCAGGACTCCGGCGTTGTAGAGCTGGCGGGTCGCGTAGACCGCGTCGTGGAACGTGCTCGTCTCGAACATCATGTAGTTGAGCCCGGCGTTCTTCTTGACCGTCTCGTAAAGTTTGAACGCCATGTCGAGATCGCCCCAGACCGCCGGCACCGCGGTGGCGACGTGTTTGCCGCTTTCAAGCACCTTGATGCAGTGGTCGGCGTGACTCGGCGCGTCGGTCGCAACGAAGATCGCCTCGATCGTGTCGTCTTTGATCATCTCTTCGAGCGAATCATAGGTCTTTTCGCAGCGGCACGCTTTGGCCAGACCGGCACGGCGTTCGGGAATCAGGTCGCTGACCGCGACGACTTCGACGTTCGGATGATTCTGCAGGCCGAACGCGGCGCCGAACTGGCAGACGCCGAACCCGACGATCCCCATACGGATCTTGCGGTCCGATTTCGGCTGCCAGACGGAATTCTCGTCAATGACGGTCTCGGTCTGGTCGAAACCGGCAATCGGCTGCTCCTGCGCCATAAGGGCGCTTCCGGCGGCGGCAAGACCGGCGCCGAGCGCGGTACGCGTCAGGAAACTGCGGCGGGAAAGTTTACTCATGATGCAACTCCTCTTCTTTTGAAATAACGGGAATATGTTTCGGTAATGTTTTCCGTGTCAATGGCCGCTTCGGCGGTCAGACCGTCTTCAGCTCGAGCGAAACGGTCTTGCCCGTGCGCTGCGACTCGAGCGCGGCGGTAAAGAGCCGGTGGCTGGCGGCGGCTTCGCCCGGCGTCACACAGCCGGCGAAAAGTTCCTTCGGCGCACCGTGTTCGATCTCGTAGAGGAACGAGGCCCACATCTGCAAAATGGCGTCGGGGAACCCGAACTCGAAGATCCCGCCGGTGATCGTCTTGAAGGCGGTGTCGTACCCCATGTCGATCTGCTGCCAGTTCTGACTGGCGCCGCCGGCGTATTCCAGAATCTCGAGCCGGCGCGGATTCTTGGTCGAAAAGAACGCGCTCTTTTCCGTGCCGAGAATTTTCACCGTCCAGGTGTCCTTTTCGCCCGGAGCGATCCGGAACGTCTTGATTGAAAGGGGAAAGACGTCGCCGGGCGCGGCCGGATCGGCGGCTTCGCAGAAAAGGGTGGCGTTGTCCCACGTCCTGCACGGAACCTTGCCCCCTTTGCCGTCGGGACGTTCGGTGACCAGTTTGCGCAGAATCGCCCGGACGTTCTTCGGGTACCAGCCGGCGCGGAACGGGATATGGCAGGCGTGAATCCCCAAATCCCCCATACAGCCGTACTCCCCGTTGAACTCGATCATCCGTTTCCAGTTGATCGGCTTGTTCGGGTCGAGATCGCTCGAGTGGAGGAACCCGGTCTCGACCTCAATGATCCGGCCGAACTGGCGGGAGGCGATCATCCTGCCGATCGCCTGAACCGCCGGATAGAAGGGAAACTCGGAACTGCAGCGGACCAGAACATCCGGATTCTCGTCAATGGCGCGCATGATCCGGTCGTTGGCGGCCTTGTCGATTCCGAACGGCTTTTCTCCCATCAGGTGTTTCCCCGCCCGGATCACCGCCGTATAGATCTCGGCGTGCAGATTGTGCGGCACCGCGCAGTAGACCGCCTCAATGCCGGGATCGGCCAGAAGCTCCTTGTAGTCGGCCGTCGTCAGGGTAACCGTCGGGAAATTCTCTTTGTACCAGGTATGGATGGCGGGGTTGGTATCGCAGACCGCAACCAGCTCGGGACGGAGATCCGCCTCGAGCAGATGGCACCAGCGCGCCGCGGCGCTGGCGAACTCGCGCCCCATCAGGCCGCCGCCGATGATTCCGAACTTAATCGTCTTTGTCACGTCAGATCTCCTCAATGTCTAAACCGGCGGCGTCGGCAAACGCCTGGAGCTTCGCCGCGGCATCGCCGAAACAGACCGCGTTGTGGTGCGGCCCCCCCAGCTCGACGTACCGGGAAAGGAAGCCGCGGACCGGCGCGTCGGGCCGGAATTTGAAGTGGGGAACACACAATTGCGGCAGAGGACCGAAATCCTCGATCTCGCCGTGCGCCATGATAATTTTATAATTGTCGGATGCGTTGTAGTCAATAACCAGGGCACAGAAAGTCGCTTCTCCCGGTTCGAGCGAGGTCAGCAGCGCCAGCTGCCGGTCGCGGGTCCGGGTGATCGGTTCGGGACGCGCCACAAGCGGAATCTTCCGGTCGCGCCGGGCCATCGCCGCGTTCATCTCGCCCATGTGGCTGAAGAAGAGCGCCTCGCCGCCGAAATCGGTCGTGAAAATTTCCGAGAAGGTCGCCGCGCCGGTCAGCTGCTGGAATATCCAGCTCCCCATCGTCGAGACGACGTCCCCTTCCCCGCCGAAACCGACCCCTTCCCCCATCATGCGGCTGATCCCGACGAACGGAACGGTCGATGTGCGCGAGTCGTCTCCCAGGGCGGTAAACTGATAGGTCAGCCCCTGAAGGCGATGGTCGGCGACGATTCCGCGCAGCGCCAGCTCGGCACGGGCGGTCATTTCGAGGTCGTGCGCCGTCAGGTCCGCCGCGACATCGTAGGCAGTCTTATACTCATCGGCCAGGGCGGCGACCTGCTCGGCCGGGGCGTCCGCCGAACGGGTGATGTACTCTTCGACCGGAACGATGCCGAACTCGGCGCCGAACTTGGCGACCAGCTCCGAGACGTCGGCGGCGAAATCCCCCATCGCCGGGAACGGATACCCCATCAGGGCGAACCTGGCGCTGCGCAGATCGGTGACCACACGCTGAGCCGCAAAGACGTCGCGGACCGCCTCGAACGGGTCAGGGTCGCTCAGGTGGCTGGTAAAGATTTTGTAGGGGATTCCGTAGCGGTTCAGGAGGTTCCCCAGATCGTGGGAGCCGTGCACCCCGTGGTTGGCGAAGAGTTCAGCGTTCCCGTAGTTTTCGTCGACGGCGTAGAGTTCCTGTGTGTTCCAGATGATGATCGGCAGACGCGTCTCGACCAGCGCCGGCAGAGCGGTCTGGCTCGGCGAGTAGCAGAGAAAGACGACAACCAGCGCGTCGACATCCTCCGCCTCGAACCGGCGGACCTCATTGCGGATCGTCTCGCGGCTGTAGACCGCTTTGCCGAAAAGGACGTCGTTCTCCTTTTCGAGCGCGGGGATCACGGCGCGGCGGATCCAGTTTTCGCGGTCGGCGCGCAGCTCCGGGGCGAGCGTCTCGTAAAGTTCCAATGAAAGCGCAAGGAGTCCGAGTCTCGGACGCCGGCCGATGACAGCTTTTTCCTGTGACATGAATCACTCCTGGAAGTCAGAACCGATGATGAGGGGAAACACCGCCCCTCATCTCCGGAAAGAATGGTTTACCCCGGGCCGAATCCGCGGCCCGGGCGGCTTATGGTATGCTATCCTGCTGATTCTACTAAAATCAATTCCCCTTTTCAAATTCTCCCCCTTCCCGAGGGCCGCCGCAAGGGGCGGAAAGGAAAAAATCGGGATTTTTCGTATCCCCGCAACGGAAAAAAAGGGGAGATGCCCTCTTCGGGCGCCGGAATTTTCGGAAAAATCGGAAAATCTTCTTTATTTTTACATTTTTAAAGAGTTTCGGCCGATAACTCCATTAACAGCTATTCCCGCGGAACGTACCGGGACACCGGCGCGCGCCGCAAACTGCCGAAAACGGATTGGAGCAGCCGGGAATCTTTGCTGTCCCTTCAAAGAGGCGGCGCCTCTTGACGGGGCCCGAAAAGAATTCAGGTAAGGAGACCTTCAGCGATGAGAAAACTGCACTTTTTGAAATGGAATCGACGCGGAGGACGCGTTCTGGCGGGGCTGTTCTTCTGCCTTTCGGTCTGCGGCGCCCTCGCCGCCGACGACGGCGCGGCCGTTTCGTTCTCCCCTCTGGGAACCAGCCGCCTGAGCTGGGTCCGCCCGGGTCAGGACACCCCGAAACCGGCGCCGGCCCCCGTTCCGGCTGCGGTTAACCTCGACACCGCCCAGGACACCCTCTTCCTGACAGAACTTGGAACGGGCGAAGCGGCCGAATCCGATGCGCCGGAAAGCGCCGAACCGATCCGCCAGGTCCGTCTCCTCGAAACCGCGGCGGAAACCCCGGTCTCGGAACCGGTTCCGATCAAACTGGCGATGGCAACCGACGAACTTCCGCCGGCCGGCGCAGTTCAGGAACCCTCGCGCGTGCAGACCTTCTACGCCGACGAGTGCCCCGACCCGACCAAGATGGACTCGATTCTCGACATGGGCTATAAGGTCACCGTCACACCGGGCGAAATGCCGCAGAGCTGCCCGATCCCGGACGAAATGTACGTCCGGAAGATCCCGACCCCGATCGTCTTCACCTGGAAGGCGAGCGCCGTCTGCCACAAGCCCCTCTACTTCGAGGATGTTCAGCTTGAACGCTACGGCCATGGGATCTGCCCGCTTCTCCAGCCGGCCCTCTCCGGGGCGCGCTTCTGGATCACGATCCCGTTCGTTCCCTACCTGATGGGAACCTATCCGCCGACGCAGTGCGTGTATGACCTGGGCTACTACCGTCCCGGAAGCTGCGCGCCGAACATGATCCAGCCCTGTCCGATCTCGATGCGCGGCGCCCTGATCGAAGCCGGCGCAATCGTCGGCGCGGCCTACGCCATCCCGTAAAGCCGAAGAAGGCCGAAGTCTCCAATCCGAACCAAAGGGCCGGTAAGCCGAAACGGTTTACCGGCCCTCTTTCTGCCTGTCTGTATATCACACAGTGTCAAAACGATTAAAACAGGCAATTTGGGCAATTAAAACATTTTATTGAAACCGCATCAAAACAGTTTTTCCACAAAACGCGCCGCAGCGTTCGGAAGAAAATTTTTCTTTTTAAAAAAATTTTTTCGCCGGAAAACCCGTGATATGAGGAGTCTTTGATTTTTGTTCTCGGAATTATTCCGCCTTTCCCTTCCCCGGGTTGTTTGACAACCGGACAGATCTGACTACAATCGCACTTGTCCAGGGAAACCTCGCGGGCGGTCCGGTTCACCGTTCCGCCGTCCGCGGGCCCCTTGTAACACAGAACTGATTCGTGCCGGCTTTCCGGTTTCTGTATAACAGAATCCCGCAGGTTCCCCGATCGCCGAACCGCGCAAAAGCCGGCGCCGCTGTTTCCTTTCAACAAAAAGAACTTCGTCCGCGCCCCCTTGGGCGCGCGTTTCAGCATACGAATGGAATTAACATCCGGTAGGGAAATCGAGCCTGCTCTGCGCGAACAACTCGTCCGCCAGATCGGTCAGACCAGATTCAGCCGCTGGTTCTACAATGTTGATCTGACCTGCCGCGAAGGGGAAGTCGTCGTAACGGCCTCCGACGCGCTCCAGCATGACTGGCTTCAGAAGCATTACCGGCGCGACATCGGCCAGTGCTGCCGCGATCTCTTCCAAAAAGAGATGCCGGTCCGTTTCCTCGTCCGGCCGTCGGACACCCGGCCGGAACGCGCCCAAGCCGATAATCTGACTCTGGACAGCCGTTCGATTGAGTACCGGCAGGGAACCGAAAACGCCCCGCATTCCGCCCCCTCCGATACACCGGCGCCCGGCGCCAAGCCGGTTCCGCACCGGCGCGCCGAACGCGCCGCCGGCCGCGCCTTTGCCTCGTACGAAACCTTTATCACGGGGGTCTCGAACAGCGCGGCCAAAGGGATTGCCGATATCGCGATCTCCCGTCCGGGAATGCTCAATCCCGTCCTGATCTACGGTCCGACGAGCGTCGGCAAGACCCATCTGCTCGAAGGGGTCTACTGCGAGTTCCGGAAGAACCGCGGCCGAAAGACTCCCAAATACCTCACCGCCGATGAGTTCACCGGGCAGTATATCCGGGGGTTCCAAGAAAAACCGGGGGGAGACAATTCCTTCCGTTCCCGTCTGACCGAATCAAATCTCGTGGTCATCGAAGACATCCAGAATCTCGAAAAGCGGGACGCGACCCAGCGCGAACTGAGCAGCCTTATCGATCTGCTCCGCAGCAAGGGGATACAGATGATTTTCAGCGCCGACCGCCCGCTGGCCGAGATGACCTTTCTCAGGCCGGAACTCCGGACCCGGCTCGAATCGGGGGTCGTCTGCGGCATCGAACCTCCCGACCGCGAAACGCTCCTGCGCGTTTTTCGGCAGATGGCCGAAAAGCGCAGTCTGCAGATCCCCGAAGAGATCGCGCGTTTTGTCGTCTCGCGCTTTACCGCTCACGCCCGGCAGCTCTCCGGCGCGCTGAACCTTCTGCACGCCGCCTTCCTGACCGGCGGCGACATCACCACACTCGAATCGGTTTCAGCCATTCTCGATCCGCTGGCCCCCTGCCGGCAGGTGCCGATTACTCTCGAAGAGATCGAAAACGCGGTCTCCAGCGTCTTCGGCGTTCCCGCCAAAGAGCTGCGCGGCCGGAGCCGCTCGCGGGCCTGCAGTTACCCGCGGATGCTGGCGATGTGGCTGGCGCGCCGGTACACCCGCAGCGCCCTCTCCGAGATCGGGCGCCATTTCGGCGGCCGGAGCCACAGCACCGTCGCCGCCGCGCAAAAGAAGGTCGATCTCTGGCTTGAACAGGGGGAACAGAACGATTTCTCCGACTCGGTCCGGCGCGTCGAGCAGATTCTCAGCTCCCGCAACCGCTGATTTTCCCCTTTCGACCGTCTTGCGGCGGACTCCCCCGCGGGTATAATGGAACCGTTGGATCTTACCGCTCGTTCGGCCGGTTCCGTCATTCCTTCCGGCACGTCGTCTGGCGGCTTCTTTTAAGTCCTTTTCCACACGGCCGCGTTTGGTACAGCGGCGCGGCGGCAAGATTCCGAGCTTCCCCCCGACGCATAAGGATACCGATGTCCGAACCTCATTCCGTTCAGGAAACCGACCAGTTCGAAGCTGTCCGAAAAGCCCTCTCCGCCCGGCACCGCTCGGCGCGTGAGCTTCTCGAGACGCTGGCGATCGCCCTTTTCCTTGCTTCCGTTTTCAAGTTCTACGAAGCCGAAGCGTACGTCATTCCGACCGGCTCGATGGCGACGACTCTTATGGGCCGGCATAAGGATGTGCACTGCCAGGCGTGCGGATTTCCGTTCCAGGTCTCGGCCAGCGAAGAGCGGGACCGCCAGAACAACGCGACCTCGTCGCGCGTCCTGGGGGGAACCTGCCCGCAATGCCGCCTGACCCAGCGTTTCGACTCGAGTGACATCTCCTTCTCCGGAGACCGGGTTCTGGTCAACAAGTTCATCGGCGATTTCCGGCCGATCCGGCGGTGGGATGTCACCGTCTTCCGTTCCCCTGCCGACCTGAAAACAAACTACATCAAACGGTTCGTCGGAATGCCGAACGAGGATATCCGGATCCAGTACGGGAACCTCTTCGCCGGAGAGCGCCGGCCGGGAGACACCCTCGAGCCGGAAATGCGGATTCTCCGCAAGCCGACCCCGAACCTTCTGCGCCTTCTGCGCGTCGTCTACGACAACGACTACCCTCCGTTCCCCCTCGAAAATCTCGGCTGGCCCCCCCGCTGGCAGGATCAGCGCGCCGCGGCGCAGGAAGAGTCCCTTGCCTGGCAGCCGACCGACGAGGGACGGAGTTTCTTCTTCTCCGGCAGGCGGGTCCCCGCGCCGGACGGCGGGGTCCCTCTCCTCAAATGCGCCAATGCCCCCCCCGCACGCGATGAGGACCATCTCGAATGGCTCCGGTACCGTCACATCATCCCCACCTCGCGCCAATGGACGGCCGCCGCAACCGGTTCGCTCCCCTCCGGCCTGAGAGAGAGCGGCGTCATTCCGAACAATCCGCAGCTGATCACGGACATGAACGCGTACAACACTCCCGAAACGGCGGCGCATCACTCCTACGCCGCGCTGGGGTACAACTGGACGGGAGAACTGGCCGTCTCGCTGAACATCACCCCCTACGCGCCGGATGCCGGCGTCCCGGCCGAGCTGGCTCTCGAACTGGTTCAGGGCGGGGTTCCGATGCGCGCGCGATTCGATCTTTCGGCCGGCAAGGTCACCCTCGAAATGCCGACCGTGCCGGAATTCGAGCCGCAGTCCGCCCCCTGCCCTCTGACGCCGGGGAATACCTACTCCCTCTTCTTCGCCAACATCGACGAACAGCTTCGCCTCATGGTCAACAGGGAGGAAATCCTTTTCCCGGGCGAGGGAAAATACGATGACCTCTGCGCTCCCCTGACCGGCGGCGGCGAGGCGCTTCTGCCCCGCAGCCGCGACCCCGGCCCCCTGGATCTCTCTCCCGTTTCGATCGGCGCGAACTTCCCGGCGAAGGTCGAACACATCAAGGTGATGCGCGACACCTACTACATCGCGCAGGGGAACCATCTCGAAGAGACCGAGACGAGCGCGCCGGTCGTCCGCGAAAAGTCCCTGTTCAAATTCGGCGCGCGCGATCCGATCGACCATCTCTTCTCCCGGAAACTCCTCGCCGAGGACGAAGAGGCCGTCGCCCGTTTCCTTTCCGACCCGGACCGATGGGAGGATTACGGAAATACCCGGTCGGTCTTCATCCGTCTGGGGGACGACCAGTACCTCGCTCTGGGGGATAACAGCAGCAACAGCGAAGACTGCCGCAGCTGGGGACGGCCCGATCCGGACTGGACCGGCGGGGAGATTCCCCCCCTGGTCGACCGCCGTTTCGTCCTGGGAAAGGCGATCTCGGTCTACTGGCCGCATGGGAAGATTATCCCCGGGACGAGACTTCCTTTTGTCCCGAATTTCGCTAAAATGAGGAGAATCAATTAGTGCGGTTCCGCCCCCTTTCCGGGCGTGTTTCCGCCGAAACCGTTTTTCGTCAGTTCCACCAGGATTATTGATTAGGACCGTTCATGCTCGACCGCAAATATATTCTCGAAAATCTGGAAGCCGTTAAGGAAAACTGCCGCAACCGCAACATGCAGGTTGACGTCGACCGTTTCGCGCAGCTCGAAGCGCTCCGGCGCGAAAAGCAGCGTCTTTCCGAAGACCTGAACCGTGAGGCAAACGCCGTCTCCAAGTCGATCGGCCAGGCAAAGACGCCCGAAGAACGCGAAGAGCGGAAGGAGCGGGGACGCGCCGTGCGCGAACAGGCTGCCGCACTCAAAGCCGAACTCGACCGGATTGAAGCCGAACTCGACACGGTCTGGCGCGCGATTCCGAACATGGCGCATCCCGACGCGCCGATCGGCGACGACGACACATGCAACACAACGCGCGACTACGGCAAGACGCCGGTTCCGACCTACGACTTCACGCCGCTGGACCATGTCGAGCTGGCCGAGAAGCTCGACCTGATCGATTTCGAAGGGGGCGCGAGGGTCGCCGGCAGCGGGTTCTACTTCCTGAAAAACGAGGCGGTTCTCCTGGAATTGGCGCTCCAGCAATACGCTGTCAATACGCTCATGCGCGCCGGGTTCACGCCGGTCACCACTCCCGATATGGCGAAAAACGACATTCTTCAGGGGACGGGCTACATCCCCCGCGGAAATGAAACTCAGATCTACTCGATCGAAAACACCCAGCTGAGCATGATCGCGACGGCCGAAATCACGATCGGCGGACTGATGGCCGGCCGCGTGATCGAAGCCGAAAGGCTCCCGCTGCGCCTCTGCGGAATCAGCCACTGCTTCCGGACCGAGGCGGGCGCCGCGGGGCGCGCTTCGCGCGGGCTCTACCGGGTCCATCAGTTCACCAAGATCGAAATGTTCGCCTTCACCCTCCCCCAGCAGAGCGAGGCGATGCATCTGGAGCTCCTGGGCCTGGAACGGCAGATATTCGACGGGTTGGGGATCCCCTACCGTGTCGTCGACACCGCCACCGGCGATCTGGGGGGGCCGGCGTGGCGCAAGTACGATCTGGAAGCCTGGATGCCCGGCCGGAACGAATACGGAGAGGTCACCAGCACGTCGAACTGCACCGACTACCAGGCACGCCGTCTGGGTGCGCGTTACAGCGTCAAGGGAGAAAAGGGAACCCATTTCCTCCACACCTTAAACGGCACCGCGATTGCGGTCAGCCGCGCCCTGGTGGCGATCATGGAACTCTATCAGCAGAAAGACGGCTCGATCGCCGTCCCCGAAGCGCTTCGTCCCTACACGGGATTCGATATCATCCGCCGCAAGGACGCCTGAGCCCGAAACAAGAGATGTTTTTCGCGTATTTCACATTTTCACCCCTTTGGCTTCTGATTCCGCTGTCGGTCATCTTTGCCCTGGTCTACGCGGCGACCCGCCACGAAGACCTGCCGCTGATCGGCCGCCACGCGGGTCGGGTGGCTTTCTGGACTCTCGTCTTTCTGGGCGTCATTTTCGCGGCGCTCTGGCTGGTGTCCTGAAAGCCGTATTATCCTGTTTTTGGGTATAGACCATGAAAGTGCTGATTTTGGGCGGGGGAACCGTCGGCTCGACGGCCGCCGATTTCCTCTGCAAAGAGGGACACAAGGTCACGGTCATCGACCGGAATCCCGATGTCATTGATCTTCTGGGGGGAAGTCTCGATATCCGCGGAATCCAGGGAAACGCCTCATCGGTCGCAAAGCTGGTCGAAGCGGGCGCCGCCACGCAGGATCTCTGCCTGGCGCTGACCAATAACAGCGAGGTCAACCTGGTCGTCTCGTCGGTCGCCAAGGCGATGGGAGCCAAACGGGTTGCCGCGCGCGTCTACGCCGACCTGTTCCGGTCGCAGAAGCTGTTCAACTTCCGGAAAAACTTCCGCATCGACGCTCTTCTGGGAATCGAGTATCTGACCGCGATGGAAATTCTCCGGCGGATCCGCGATCCCGACTCGGTGATCGTTGAGCATTTCGCCCAGGGAAACACCGAAATGCAGGAGATCATCATTACACAGGAAACCAAGGCCACAGGTGTTCCTCTCCACCAGCTCAAGCTCCCCGGCACGGTTCGGATCGGCTCGATCAGACGGGACGGACGGATATCGATCCCGACAGCAGCCGATACCATCAACCCCGGCGACCGGGTCAGTCTCCTGGGAGAGCCGCATGCGATCGAGGGGGTCAAGAAGCTCTTCGACATCGCCCCGCTGAAAAAGCGGAGCATCCTGATCGCCGGTGCGGGGGAAGTGGCGCTCTACCTTGCCAAGGTCCTCGTAAAACGGGGAAACATTGTCAAGCTGATCGAGATGAACAAGGAAAACGGCCAGCGGCTGAGCGAAGCGATTCCGGAGGCGATCGTCCTTTACGGCGACGCGCGCCGCCGGAATGTCCTGGCCGAAGCCCGGGCGGCGGAATGCGACTATTTCGTCGGCGCCACCGACGATGACGAAACGAACATCATGTGCTGCATTGAAGCCGGCTCGCTCGGCACCGGTTCGGTCATCGCCGTGGTACACAATACCGACTACGGCGGACTGGTCGAAAAACTCGGTATCAACGCCACCGTCAGCCCGCATGAAATGGTCCGCCGGCAGGTTGAAGGGCTTCTCCACAGCGGAGCTCTCACCTTCGCCAATCCGTATCTGCTCGGCTACGGGATCGAAGTGGTCGAGCTGGCGGCGCAGGAAAACTCGCCGATCACCGAGTCGCCTCTGAAAGAGTGCGGGCTCCCCCGCCGTTCCCTTCTGGCTTCGGTCGTGCGCGACGCGACCCCGCAGCTCCCCGACGCCGATTTCCGGCTCCAGCCGGGAGATACCGCCGTGGCGCTCGTCCACAAGGACGACGAGCAGCGTCTGGTCGAACTCTTCACGGACCGGAACAACCGCCCTCCGCGCGAGAAAGAAACGGTACTCGGTTCGATCATCGAAGCGCTCAGCAAATCAACCCCCGACCAAGGAGGTCCGCGAGCATGACAAAAAGACGTTCCGCAATGATCTTCGTCCTCTTCCTGGCGGCGTTTTCCCTTTTCGGGTGCGCCCGCCGTGAAGCCGAACGGGACCTGCAAAACGGAGTCGACGCGTTTCAGCAGCAGCGCTGGAGCGACGCCGCGGCGTTCCTGACCCTGGCCGAGGAGAAGCGCCCGGGGCAGGTTCCCGTCCTGATGCTCCGGGGGATCTGCTGGCTGAAGCTCGCCCGCTATACAGAGGCCGCGGGGGATTTCGACCGTGTCCTCACCTTCCAGCCCGAAAACAACGAGGCGCGGAAAGGGCGGGGCGAGGCGTATCTCGGCCTGAACCGGTACGCGGAAGCCGCCGAGGACTTTTCGCGCGCGCTCACACTCGAGCCGGACGACGTCAATACGCGGAACAACCGCGGGTTCGCCCTTTCGAGTCTGGGAGATTTCGACGCCGCGCTGGCTGACTTTAACGCCGCGCTCGAAATCGAGCCGGAAAACCCGCTCATCTATTACAACCGCAGCGCGGTCAGACGCCGGTCGGGACAGACCGCCGAGGCGCTCGAAGACCTCAACCGCTGCGTCGAACTCGACGGCGAAAACGCGCTCTTTCTGGCGGCGCGGGGCAAGATCACCGCCGAACTGGGAGATCTCGACGCGGCGATGGCCGATTTCAACAGCGCGACATCCAAGAACCCGGACTATTTCGGCGGATTCAAATTCCGTGCCGAAGGGCACAAGTCGCTCGGCCGGTGGCAGGAGGCGTACGACGACTATTCCCGTGCCATTGAACTCGAACCGAACGATCCGGAACTCTGGTTCGGCCGGGCGGCGGCGGCCATGCAGCTCGGCCGCGAAGAGGACTACGACCGGGACATGGCCAGATACGACGAGCTGGCACGGTAGACAGAAGGGGCGCCGGAGTGGATTTTCTTTTAGTCATACACGGGAAAAACAGCGGGACCCGGTTCAACCTTCAAGAGAGGGTGATCACGATCGGCCGCGGCCAGAAGTGCGGCATCCGAATTCTGGACGATGAGATCTCGCGCCGGCACGCCGAGCTGCGGCATGAGGGGAAGGGATGGCATATCACCGACCTGAACAGCTCGAACGGCCTCTATGTCAACGGCCGAAAGGTCGTCAGCCAGCGGATCGTCCTGGGAGACCAGATCCAGCTCGGCGGAACGGTTCTGCGGTTCACTTCGACCGCCGATTCCGAATCGCGCAAAGCCGGCGCAGTCGACCTTTTCGATTCCCCCGACGATGAGGCCGACCGCACGGCACGGCCGCTCGGAAGCGGCGGGCCCGCCGACGAGTTCGCTCCCCGTACGGCCGGCGAATCCGAACACTCCCGTTCGGCATGGAACAAGAATGAACGGGACCATCTGAACCTGATCTACCGGACGATCTACACGATCAGCCAGACACTCGACATCGACCGCCTCCTGAACCAGATCATGGAAAGAATCTTCGACTGGATTCAGATCGACCGCGGCTGTTTCGTCCTCTACGACCAGGCAACACACAAACTGACCCCCAAAGCGGTTAAGCGGAAACAGGGGATCGAAGCCCAGATGGTGATCCGTTCGTCGGTCATCAACTACGTCATTAAGAACGAGGAATTCGTCTCGACCACCGACACTCCCAATCCGCGCCTGCTGCAGGAGATCGCCGCGCAGGGGGCGTCCGAGGCGATCTGCGTGCCGATGATCGGCCGTTACGGTCTGGTCGGCGTTCTCTACGTCGACATCGTCGGGCCGGCGGAGGAAAGCGGAGGCGTCCCCCAGGCCGAAAAGACCGAGCCGGCACTGCCCCCGTCCGAAGAGACCCGTATCCCGGAAGAAGGGGCTCCCCGTCCCCCCATGCCGAAGACCGAACGCTATCTGACCCGCGAGCACATCAAGCTGATGTTCGCCATCGCGCACCAGGTGGCGATGGCGCTCGAAGACACGCAGTATTACTCGGCGATGCTCCAGGCGGAACGCCTGGCGGCGGTCGGGCAGACGGTCGCAGTCCTTTCGCACCACATCAAGAACATTCTGCAGGGGATCGAGGGGGGAAGCTACCTCATTCAGAAAGGGCTTTCCGCCGACGACAAGCAGATGGTTCAAAAGGGATGGGGGATCGTCGAAAAGAACCAGGGACGCGTTTCGGACCTGATTCTCGACATGCTTTCGTTCAGCAAGGAGCGGCAGCCGATCTTTGCGCTCGGGAACATCAACGAAATACTGCAGGACGTCCAGGAACTCCTCGAATCGCGCGGGGCCGATTTCGAAATCAGGCTCGTAACGGTTCCCGACCTTTCCATTCCGAAATTCTTCTTCGACGGCGAGCAGATCCACCGCGCCCTGATGAACATCGTCTCGAACGCGATCGACGCAATCCGCAACGCCCGTGCGCTCCCCGAAAACCTCGAAATCACCCGCACGACCCAGGCGCCCCCCCGCGGGATGGTCCGTATGACATCGTCGTGGCGTCCCGACGAAAAGATCGTTCGGATCATCATCGACGACAACGGCCCGGGAATCCCCGCCGAACAGCGTGCCGATATCTTCCGCCCCTTCTACTCGGTCAACAAGAGCGGCGGAACGGGGCTGGGTCTCTCCGTCGCGCAGAAGATCGCCCAGGAGCATAACGGACAGCTGTCGATCTCCGATTCACCGGAAGGGGGTGCGCGGTTCCTGATGGATCTCCCCTTCATCGAAAAAGAGCCTTCACGGGAATAGGCGCTCAGAGGTTACACAATGGATATTTCGGTTGTCATCCCTGTCTTTAACGAAGAAGAATCACTCGAAGAGCTCCACCGCCAGCTGGCCGCGGTCGCGCCGCTGTCCGAGTCGGAATCGGAAATCATCTTCGTCGACGACGGCTCGTCGGACGGGAGCTGGGACGTGATCACCCGCCTGGCCGGACGCGACCCGCGCGTCCGCGGGATCCGGTTCCGCCGGAACTTCGGCAAGGCGGCGGCACTCGAGGCGGGGTTCAAGGCGTCAAGGGGGAAAACCGTCTTTTCGATGGACGCCGACCTGCAGGACGACCCGGCAGAAATACCCGATTTCCTCGAAATGAAAAGCCGTACCGGGCTCGATGTGATCAGCGGATGGAAAAAGCTCCGGCACGACCCGTGGCACAAGGTCTTTCCGAGCCGCGTTTTCAACTTCATGGTCAGCCGGATGACCGGGGTCAGGCTCCACGACCACAACTGCGGCATGAAATGCTACAACCGTGAACTCTTCAGCGAGATATCCCTCTACGGCGAACTTCACCGGTTCATCCCGAGCCTGGCCGCCGCGCGCGGCTACAGGGTCGGCGAAAAGGTGATCGCGCACCGCGCCCGGCGGTTCGGCCGCTCGAAATACGGATTCAACCGGTTCATCAAGGGATTTCTTGACCTCCTGTCGGTCAAGTTCGTCACCGGCTACGGGAAACGCCCCCTGCACCTTTTCGGAACCCTGGGCCTTCTCCTCTTCTCGCTCGGCGCGGCGATCCTGGCGTATCTGGCGGTCCGCTGGGGGGTCTCGCGCCTGCCGTGCACCTGCGGTGAGCTATACAATCTTTCGGGCCGTCCGGCGGTGATCTATTCGGCGGCGCTCATGCTCCTGGGCGGACAGCTCCTGTCGATCGGCTTTATCGCCGAACTCCTCCTTTCGTACGGCAAAAGCAAAACGTCCGACTACTCGGTCAAGGAGTCGGTCGGCCTCCCCTCCCCCGAGCATGAAAGGGAATAGCGATGCCCCCCTTCGTCCATGACGATTTTCTCCTGACGAGCGAACCGGCCCGGCGCCTCTTTCACGACTACGCCGAGGCGATGCCGATCATCGACTACCACTGTCATCTGCCGGTCCGCGAAATCGCCGAAGACCGCCGGTTTGAAAACATAACGCAGATCTGGCTCGCCGGGGACCACTACAAATGGCGCGCGATGCGCGCGGCGGGAATCGGCGAGGAGTACATCACCGGAGACGCTCCGGACCATGACAAGTTCCTCCGCTGGGCGGAAACCGCCCCGCAGACTCTCCGCAATCCCCTCTACCACTGGACCGCGCTCGAGTTGCGCCGTCCGTTCGGAATCACCGACAAGCTCCTCTCCCCCGAAACCGCCGAGGCGATCTGGGAGGAAACGGGCGCGCTTCTGGCGCGCCGGGAGTTCTCCGCCCGCGGGATCATGATGCAGATGAACGTCCGCGTTGTCTGCACGACGGACGACCCGGCCTCTGACCTGTCGGACCACGAAAAACTCGCGGCCGAATACGCAAGCGGCGCTTTCCCGATCCGCGTTCTTCCGACCTTCCGCCCCGACAGCGTAATGCCGGACGCCTGCGGCACTGCCGAGGGGCTGGCCCTCTGCCGCGCGCAGATCGAACGCCTCGCCGACGCCGCAGGCACCGAGATCCGTTCGCTTGCCGATCTCCTGGCGGCGCTCGCCGCGCGGCAGGAGAAGTTTCACGCCGTCGGATGCCGCCTGGCCGACCACGGGTTCGAGACGTTCCGCTATACGCGTTCGCCGTCCGCCGACCCCGAAAAGGCGTTTGCGAAGATCCTTGCCGACACACCCCTTTCCGATGACGAAATCCTCGCGCTCGAATCGGCGGTTCTCTTCGAGACCGCCCGCCGCTACGCCGAAAAAGGCTGGTGCATGCAGCTGCATATCGGCGCGCTGAGGAACAACTCGACGCGCCTGCTCCGCCGCGTTGGGCGGGACGCCGGAGCCGACTCAATGGCCGACGGGGAATACATGCGTGCCCTTTCCGCCTTCTTCGATTCACTGGAACAGGCCGGCGCGCTTCCCAAGACAATCGTCTACAACCTCAATCCCGCCTCCGGCTACGCCCTGGCCGCCATGGCCGCCAACTTCAACGACGGTTCGGTTCCGGGAAAGATGCAATACGGCAGCGGATGGTGGTTCCTCGACCAGTACCGCGGAATCCGCGAGCAGATCGAGATTCTCTCGATGACCGGACTCCTGGCCCGGTTCGTCGGGATGCTGACCGACAGCCGCTCGTTTCTCTCCTACACGCGGCATGAGTATTTCCGGCGGATACTCTGCCGGGTTCTGGGCGAAGACATCGAAAGCGGGTTCATCCCCGCCGACCTCGAATCGGTCGGCGCGATGGTCCGCGATATCTGCTACAACAACGCCCGCGGCTATTTCGCGTTCTGAAACACACCTTCGGCCCTGACAGACGTCAGAAAGGACAAAACATGAAAACAATCTTCGGCACGCTCCTTCTCGCGGCGGGGCTTTTCCTCCTTTCGCCCGCTCCGGTTCCGGCGCAGGTTCTGACCGCTGAGGCAACCGCGCTCAACCCCCTCAAAATTCCCTACGTCGACTGCGATGCCGAAATCGATGGGCGCGGTCTCGAAGAAGTCTGGGAACAGATTCCCCCGCTCACCGCGTTCTGCGGCTACTGGGACGGCGAAGAACAACCGAAGACCGAACTGCGTCTTTTCCACAACGGCGAGTTTCTCTTCTTCCTCTATACGGTCGAGGACAACGATGTTGTCTGTTCGCATGTCATCAGCGAAGAGATGGACATTGCAAAAGAGGACCGGATCGAGTTCGGCATGAGGCCGGAAGACTCGACCGCGCCGTATTACTTCTTTGAGATCGACTCGCAGGGGCGCGTCCTCGACTACGAGACCCGCGCCTACCGTCATTTCGACCCGTCGTGGGACTCGAACAGTCTGGAAGTTCTCGGCCGGCCGACCGAGACGGGCTATGAGGTCGAGGGAAAATTCGCGCTGCAGGAGCTGCGCGATCTGGGCGTTCTCACCTCCGACGGGAAGATCCGCCTGGGCTGTTTCCGCGGCGAATATTTCAGCGACAAGCCGGGTGACGAGAACTGCAAGTGGATCAGCTGGATTCATCCCCAGACCGCGGTCCCCGATTTCCACGTCCGCAGCGCGTTCGGAGTGGCCCGTCTGGAAGAAGGCCGCTGAAACACAGGAGAATCCGAGGAAAACGTCCTGATGAGCGACGCCGCCCGTGCCCCCCTTTTCGCCCCGATCCGTTCGCTCCCCGGCGTAACCGCCGAACGGCAGCAGCAGTTGGAGCGGCTCGGTCTGGTCCGTGCGAGCGACCTGCTCTTCTTCTTCCCCCGCGACTACCGCCCCCGCCCCCGCTTCACGCGGATTGCCGATCTGCGCCTCGATGTTGAGCAGACCACCTACGGGCGGCTCGTCGACTTCCGCACATCGTATTTTTCCCGCGGCGCGGTGGCGCGCGCCGCGTTCGAAGACGACGCCGGAGACCGTCTCCCGGCGGTCTGGTTCAATATGCCCTCCTGGATGGCGCGCCAGTTCCAGCTCGACCGGCGCGCGCTGATCACCGCCAAGCCGGGCAAGGACAAGCGGGGGCATCTCCAGGTCAGCCACCCCGCGCTGGTCTGGCTCGACGACGATGACGACCTCCCCTTCGAAGGGGCCGAAGTTTCGACGCCGGCGCTCGACCCGCTTCCCGAAGACGACACCCTCTTCCCGGTCTATCCCCTCACCGAAGGGCTCAAGCAGCACCAGATTCACCGTCTCATGAAGGAGGCGCTCGCCGCGCTTCCCGATCTGGTCGACGATGTCTTCCCGGAAGAATACCGCGCGGCGCACAACCTCCTTCCGATCGCCGAGGCGCTCCGAAAGATTCATCTGCCGAAGGATGACGCCGAGGCGGCGCTCGCCCGGCGGCGGTTCATCTATCAGGAATTCCTTCTCCTCCAGTTGGCGCTGGCGATCCGCCGCCAGCAGCACGAGATCAACCTGCAGGCGCCGATGATCCGGCCGGCGGAGGATATCCTTCTGCGCCTGCGCCGCCTCTTTCCCTACGAACTGACCGGGGCGCAGAAGCGGGCGATCCGCGAAATCACCGCCGACATGGCCCGGCCGGTTCCGATGAACCGTCTCCTCCAGGGGGATGTCGGCAGCGGAAAGACGATCGTCGCGGCGGCGGCGATTCTCCAGGCGGTCGCCGAAGGGTATCAGGCGGTCATCATGGCGCCGACCGAAATCCTGGCGCGCCAGCACTTTCGGTTTTTAACACGCCTTCTTGACAATTCCCCCATCAGAACCGTTTCCCTCCTTGGGGGCCAGAAGCCGAAAGAGCGGCGGAAGATACTGGACGAGATCGAAAGCGGCTCGGCGTCGATCATCGTCGGCACGCAGGCAATCATCTGCGCCGACGTCCGGTTCCGCAAGCTCGGCCTGGTCGTCATCGACGAACAGCACAAGTTCGGAGTCCGCCAGCGCGCCCGGCTCAAGACGGGAACGGGCGCCGATCCGCATTACCTGGTGATGACCGCCACACCGATCCCCCGGAGCATGACGATGACCGTCTTCGGGGACCTCGACATTTCGATTCTCGACGAGCTCCCCCCCGGCCGGCAGCCGATCAGCACGCGTGTCGTCACACAGGAAGGAAAAAAGGAGTGGTGGGAAATCTTCCGCCGCAAGATCGAAGAAGGGCGGCAGGGGTATGTCGTCGTCCCGCGGGTCGACGAGACGGACGGCGGCCTGAAAGACATCGAGTCGGCCTACAATGAACTTTCGTCCGGCCCCCTGGCGGGACTGCGGCTCGGAATGATTCACGGGCGGATGGCGCCGGAAGAGAAAGACGCGGTCATGGCCGATTTCCGGAGCCGGGAGATCGAAGTGCTGATCGCCACCTCGGTGATCGAGGTCGGGATCGACGTGCCGAACGCCACAGTCATGTCGATTGAAAACGCCAACATGTTCGGACTGGCGCAGCTGCACCAGCTGCGCGGGCGGATCGGCCGGGGAAAATACCCCGGTATCTGCGGCGTTCTGCTGGGGGACGAGCCGGACGATACGCCGGACCAGGAAACCTTCCCCCTGGTCCCGGCGCCGGGAAAAGGACGCAACGCGCCGGAAGCGCGCCTCAAGATATTCGCAGGCTCGACCGACGGCTTCTTCCTGGCCGAAAAGGATTTTGAAATGCGCGGTCCCGGCGACCTGTTCGGAACGGAGCAGCACGGGCTCTGCCGCTTCCACATCGCCGACATACTGCGCGACAGGGGGATTCTCGAAGAGGCGCGCGCCGACGCCGCGATCCTGATCCGAACCGATCCGGGGCTCGCCGCACCGGAACACCACCGGCTCCGGGACCAGGTTCTGAGGCGGTACGGCAAAGCGCTCAAGCTGGGGGATGTCGGCTGAGCGGCTGTGTCCAGCCTGTGCAGTGCATATCGGCGCTGAGAAGTCAGCCGATCACCGGCAGAGGATCGGCGAGGAACCCGCGGACCATTTCGATGATTTCCGGCGCGCGCGAGACCGCCGGAGCGCGCCGGTATTTCAGGTTCTCCTTTTGAACGGCCGCCGCCAGGTCGATATCCAGATCGGCGGCCGTCTCCAGGTTTTCGAAGAAGAAGCCGACCGGTACGACCAGGCAGTCGGTCACGCCGGGATGAAGAGCGGGGATCCGGCGGACAAACTCTTCGGCATCCGGCCCGAGCCACATCGCCGCCGGCCCGCTGCGGCTCTGATAGACCGCGTGCCACAGAAGCCTGCGGGGGGAAAGCGCGCGGACAACCGCCCCGCACGCCGCTTCGAACTCCCCGGCATATCCGGCGGAGGCGCTCACGGGAAGCGAGTGAGCCGTGAAGAGGAGAACATCCTTCCCCGTTTCATCGGGTCCCTCCCACCGGATCCTGTCGAGCTCCCCCCCCGCCAGAAGAGAGAGAACCAGGTCGGCCTGCGCGCGGATCCATTTCGGGTGGGCTGAGAAGGGGGGCGCCAGGACGAACTCGGTCCGGGGCGCGCGGAACGCCGCGCGGCGGAGACGCTCTGTATAGCGGTTCCGAACCCCGTCGGCGCCGAAAGGGGAAGCGATCAGAACCAGGACGCGGCGGCATCCCGCCCGGTCGATTTCGCACAGCGCGTCCTCTGCGGAAGGATCGGCGTAGAGGGTTCCCAAAAAGACCGGAAGCGGCGCGAACTCCTCGGAGAAAGCGGCAGCCAGAGCACGCGCCTCGTCCATGATCGGACTTTTTCCGCCGATCAGCGCATAACGCTCCTTCCCCACCGCAACGGCGCGGGGGGAGGCGTCCCTCCCGGCAAAAAGCCGGTCGAGATAGAGCGGGACCTCTTCGGGAGACTCCGGCCCCCCGTAGGTCAGGATCAGAAGCGCGTCGCAGCGGAACTCGTTCATTGCCGGCTCAGAGGATAAACTTGCTCAGGTCTTCGTCCCCGGCGACCTGGTCGAGCCGCTCGGTGACATACGCGGCGTTGATCACAACGCGCCCCATCTTCATATCGGGCGCCTCGAACGAGAGCTCTTCCAGAAGACGCTCCATGATCGTATAGAGGCGGCGCGCGCCGATATTCTGCGACGTCTGGTTCAGCTCGTGTGCATAACGCGCCAGCGCGGCGATGGCGTCCTCTTCAAAGACAAGATCGACCCCTTCGGTCTTCATCATCGCGGTGTATTGCTCGGTCAGCGAACCGTGCGGTTCGGTCAGAATTCTGCAGAAGTCCTCTTCGGTCAGCGCCGAAAGCTCGACCCGGATCGGAAACCGCCCCTGCAGTTCCGGCATCAGGTCGCTCGGCCGGGCGCGGTGAAACGCGCCGGCGGCGATAAAGAGAACGTGCTCGGTTGAGACGTAACCGTACTTTGTCTTCACCGTGGTTCCCTCGACGATCGGCAGAAGGTCGCGCTGCACCCCCTGGCGCGAGACGTCGGCGTTGTGCATGCTCCCGCTGGCGACGATTTTGTCGATCTCGTCGATGAAGATGATTCCGAAGTTTTCGGCCATCGCGATCGCCTGCTCGTTCACCTTTTCGCGGTTGACAAGCCTTTCGAGTTCGTTCTCGTAGATCACCTTCCGCGCCTCATGAACCGGAACCTCCTGGGGAAGGTTCCGGCGCGGCATCATATCCTCGAAAATATTCTGCAAATCGTTCTCAATCGAGTCAAACGCGAACGCCCCCATCAGCCCGTGCCGCTTCCGCTCGGCGGTCACCGGCAGGATGGCGTCCTCGTACTCCCCGGCGGCCAGGCGGCGGCGCACCTCGTCCTTGTCGACCGCGCGCTTTTTCGCGGGCGGCCCGCCGGCCGGCTCGGAGTCCGCCGCGCCGTCCGTCTTCTTCTCTTTCAGTTTCCGAACCATATCGGCAAACCCGGGAAGGGGAAAGTTCGGATTCGACTCGATCTGATCCGCCATTTCGGGAGTGATCATTCCCAGGCTCGCGTCCAGATTCGGGATCGACCTGCGCATCGAATCGAGAAGCGCGTCGGCGGGATTCCCGCCGCCCGGAGACGGCGCGGCCCCCTCCTTCGGTTCCGGGTCCGAAAGGCTCCTCTCCGCCTGATCGGCTTCCTGCTCCCACTTCGGAATCTGTTCGGCGATCAGGTCGACCAGCCGTTCCTCCGCGGCGGCGCGGGCGGCGGACTCGTTCCGGGCACGGAGATCGTCGCGGACGATCCCGATCGCGTTTTCGACCAGCTCCCGAACCATGCTTTCAACGTCGCGGCCGTGATAGCCGACCTCGGTATACTTGGTCGCCTCGACCTTGATGAAGGGAGCGCGCGTCATCGCCGCCAGACGGCGGACGATCTCGGTCTTGCCGACTCCCGTCGGACCGATCATCATGATATTCTTCGGTCCGATCTCCTTGCGCATCTCCGGGGCGACCTGCTGGCGGCGCCAACGGTTCCTCAGGGCGACCGCCACGGAGCGTTTCGCGTTGTTCTGACCGATGATGAACCGGTCGAGCTCGGCGACCACCCTGCGCGGGGTCAGCTCGGCAAACTCCTGCTCGTTCGGAAGGCGGGGAGAAGCGGGGGAGGGGGTTATTTCCGGCATGGCAGTTCCTCTACCTGGATGTTTTTGTTGGTGTAAATGTCGATATCCGACGCGATTTCGAGGGCGGCACGGACGATCTCGGCGGCGGAAAGCCCGGTATGGCGGGTCAGCGCCTTCGCCGCCGCCATCGCGTAGTTTCCCCCCGAACCGATCGCCAGCACACCGTCGGTCGGCTGAATCACATCGCCGTTTCCGGAAAGGAGGAATGTGTCGGCGGAAGAGACGACGATCATCATCGCCTCGAGCTTGCGCAGCGCGCGGTCGGTCCGCCACTCTTTCGCCAGTTCCGTGGCGGCGCGCGGAATATTCGAGGGAAAGTCGTGCAGTTTCGCCTCGAACCGTTCCATCAGGGCAAAGGCGTCGGCAACCGCGCCGGCGAATCCGACGATCACCTTCCCGTCTAACATCTTGCGGATCTTGTTGGCATCGGCCTTCATGATCGAACTGCCGAGCGTGACCTGGCCGTCTCCGCCGATGGCGACCTTTCCGTCTTTGCGGACGGTGAGAATCGTGGTCGAATGTGTTTTCATGGAAATGCTCTTTTTACACGGATTACGGTTCCGGCGCGAAGCCGGAAAAAACAAAACAGGAAAGTTCAGGCCCGCTGCGGAACGCGGGAAGGGAGCCGCGGCGCAAACTCTTTCACATAAGTCTCACTCCTTCCGGGGAGGCGGAAACGCGGGTCGGGAAAAGCGTCTTCGCCGCAGCGGCGCGCCGCGCTGACCGCTGCGCCGATTATACAGGAAAAGGAGAAATTTTCAACCGGTTTAGAAGGGGCGCGCGCTCCCCGTTCCGGAAACGCGCGCGCCGGTGCGGAGAAGCGCTCCGGGACTTACGCCTTCCGGGCGTCATAGCGCGCCGTTCCGGTCGAGGCGAACGGCCCGTAGACCGCTTTGACGCGCATCGACTCGTCTTCGGCTGTCAGGTAGTAGATCTTGTACTGCCGGCCGGAATCGAAGACTTTCAGCACGATATGCCCGCCGTCGAGCGCAACGTCGTCTTTCCACGGCTGTTCGGCGATCGAATCGCGCCGCATCCGGCTGACGAGGGTCGGAAAGAGTTTCCGCCGCCCGGTGTAATGCTCCCGCGACAGGAGACGCGCGGCCGCTTCGAGTCCGGGCTGCGAGTCGACCCAGACGGTGCTCAGATAGGCGCGCGCCTGAACCGCGCGGACGAACTCATCGGTCGAGGCGTTGTTGGAAACGTGGTGGTTCGCCTTACAGACGTCGACCGGGCCGGCGGCGGCGCCCGCGGCCGCCTCGATCGGAACGACCGTGCCGTCTTCATAGTGCGAGGCGGTATCGAGATCCCCGCCTGTGTAATACCGGAACGCCCCGTATTGGATCGTCAGCGAAAGCGAGAGCGGATTCTCTTTCGGCACTTCCTCCTTCCAGTCGGGGAACAGGTTGTGCGTCTCCTCGCCGACGCCGGTCCAGAAGATTCCGTTGGCGGTCAGGTTCCGGATATGGAAATCGTACGAGGCGTCATGCCGCAGGGCGATCTGGTCGAGCCGGCCCGGCTCGAACTTCTCCATCGAAAGCCCCTTCTCCTTCATCGCCCAGGCGGCGTATTTGCGGAAGTTTTCCGCGGTCTTGTTCTTCACCACCGGAACGGGGGTCTCGTAGTCCGGATAGCCGCGGTCGAACGCGGTATCGAAGGTGAGCAGCTCCCCGACCTGCGCCAGTCCCGTCAGGGCATAGTCCTCGCCGCGGCCGGCTGTCATCTCGACCCCGTCCCGCGCCTGCCCGCCGTGGTCGGGATGGTAGTGCGAGAGCATCATGTAGTCGACGTGTTTGGCGGACGGATTGACACGTTCGATATAGCGCGCCACCCATTCCCCCGCCAGACGCGAGGTATCGGGGAGATTCGGCATCGGACCGCCGTTTTTCAGTTTCCAGTCGCCGGCGTCGATCAGCATCGACGTGCCGTCGGGAAAGATATGGAAAAGCGACTCTCCCCGGCCGGTGTAAATGACGTGGATGTCCATTTCTCCCGTCCCCCAGCCGGCATAGGGGCGTCCCACCTCGAACGATTCGGCGGCATGGCAGCGCGGCCCGGCAAGAAGCGCGCCGGAAACGCAAACCGCCGTTTTCAGAAAATCGCGCCGTGTTGATTTTGTCATCAGCGTTCTCCTTATGAGTTTTTCGGTTGCAGTGATGTGAAGAACACCCCGTTTTCCCCCTTTTGCGCCGTCCGACCATTATACCCCCCCGGGACCGAAAATCAATAAACCGAAAATGGGAGAATTCCCCCGAAAAAGGGGGGTGAGGGCTTTTTTTTG
Organism: uncultured Planctomycetota bacterium; assembly: GCA_900321495.1. Taxonomy (GTDB): domain Bacteria; phylum Planctomycetota; class Planctomycetia; order Pirellulales; family Thermoguttaceae; genus RUG695. The sequence continues at coordinate 11,339 of ONWH01000027.1, read as the reverse complement.
GTTTTTCTGCTGTTAAAATTGGGGGAGAAGGTCTATCAAACGTTTCACTTGGCTACTGTTGCCCGCCGTCCGCGGAAGGAAGACCCGCGGGCGCGCCCGGCCAAACGAGGAGAAAACATTCATATGGTCATGAAAAAATTCCTGAACGATCCCGCGAACCTCACCAAAGAACTCCTGGAAGGATATACCGCGTGTTACGCCGGACAGGTCAAGCTGGCGTCCGAAAAAATCGTCGTCCGGGCCAATCCGAAACCGAAGGACAAAGTCGCCATTCTGACGCTCGGCGGTTCGGGGCATGAACCGGCGCTGAGCGGTTTCGTCGGCTACGGGATGCTCGACGCGTCGATCGTCGGCGACATCTTCGCCGCTCCCGGCGGGCCGGTCGTCTACGAGGGGATCAAGCTCTTCAAGGACTACAAGGACATCATCCTCGTCGTCCTGAACCACGAGGGGGATGTGCGGAACGCCAAAATGGGGTGCATGCTCGCGCAGAAGGACGGCATCAAGGTCCATCAGATCCTCACCGCCGACGATATCGCCCCCGGACTGGACGCTCCGGTTTCGGACCGCCGCGGCCTGGGCGGCTGCATTCCCCTCATCAAAGTGATGGGCGCCGCGGCCGAAAAGGGCCTTTCGGCGGAAGAGATCCTCAAAATCGGGGAAGCGTTCAACCAGCGGATGGCGACCCTGGCGGTCACGATGAAAACCGCGACGCACCCGCAGTCGGGCCAGTATATCTCGACCCTCCCCGACGACCAGATGGAAATCGGAATGGGCCAGCACGGCGAAGGGGGGGGAACCGGCCCGGTTCCGATCCAGACCGCCGACCAGGTCGCCGAGACGATGATCCAAAAGCTGATCGCCGCGGTCAGGGCCCAAAAAGGTGAAAAGGCGCTCCTGATCATCAACGGCAGCGGCGCGACAACCCTGATGGAAATGTTCATCGTCTGGCGGAAGGCCGCGCAGGTTCTCAAAGACGCGGGGGTCGAGGTCGTCTCGGGCCGCTGCGACGAGATCCTCACCGTTCAGGAATCGGCGGGGTTCCAGATGTTCCTGGCAATTCTCGACGACGACGCCCTGGAGGGGCTCAACGCGCCGGCCGACGCTCCCTACTGGGTTGTACGCTAACCCCCTTTCGGAAAGAGTCAAATGAGTACGAATCTTACAAAGGCGGCTTTCGTCGATCTGCTCAAAGCCGCGCAGCAAAAAATCAAAGAGCAGTTCGACTACCTGAACCAGCTCGATTCGGCCACCGGCGACGGTGACCACGGCACCGCCGCGGTCGCCGCGCTCGACGCCGCGGTCCGCAAGGGGGAAGAGGGTCTGGCGGCGGGCAAGCCGTTTGCCGAAATCCTCAGCGACATCGGCTGGGGAGTGATGACCGAAACGAGCGGAACGACCAGTTCCCTGATCGGTTCCCTCTTCCTGGGGATGGGGGAAGCGGCCCCGTCCGACGAGCTCTCCCCCGCCGAAGTCGGAAAGATGTTCGAAGCGGGCCTGGCGAACGTCCGGGGAATGACCAGCGCGGGACCGGGTGACAAAACCCTGATGGACGCGATGGTTCCCGGAATTGAGGCGATCGGCGCCCTCCTGAACGCCGAGAGCGGCGCGGGATGCGGCGAACTGTTCGCCGCGGCCGCCGACGCGGCCGAAAAAGGCGCCGAATCGACCAAGAACCTCCGTGCCAAGTTCGGGCGCGCCAAGAACCTCGGCGAGCGTTCGGCAGGGCATATCGACGCCGGCGCGACAAGCATGGCGCTGATCTTCCGCGCTTTCGCCGAGGCAAGCCTCTGAAAGAAAACCGCGCGGGGCCTTCCCCCGCGCCGAATTTCACCTCCATATCCCGAGAAAAAGATGCGGATCATTCAGTCATTCTTCTTCGTGACCTGCTTTGCGCTTTCGGCCGCCGCCGCGCTTTCCGCGCCGGCCGAAGAGGACGATTTCTTCTTTTCCGACGACGATGCGGCGGCGGAGAGCTCCGAATCCCAGCCTGCCGAACCGAAGGCGGCCGGCGGCGAGCCGGAGAAAGGCGGCTCGTTTCTTTCAGGTTTCCTCTCCCGCTTCGACAGGAACGACGACGGCAAATCGGACTACCGCACGCCGATCGAGACGGTTCTCCCCCGCGGTGCGCTGATGCTGGCGGCGACCTCTCCGGTCGGCACGCTCAACGAAAACATCTCGCTCCTTTTAAAGGGGCTCGGGCTCGGAAAACTTTCGCCGGCCGAGTGGATCCGCCTCTCCCCCTACGGGAAGGCGTTCAGGTTCGTCGACCAGACCCGCGCGCTGGGGATCGCCTGGTTCAGTCTCGACGGGAAAAGCGCGCCGGTCATGATCCTCTACATTCCGATCCGCCGCTACCTCCCCTTCATTTCGGGACTGGGAGCCGACGTCTCCTCCTACGATTCCGACGCCGCGGTACCGGCCGGAACCCTCTTCCCGCTGAAAAAACCGGCGGGGTGGTACGCCTTTCAGAAAAACGGCTATACATGTCTCCTGAAAAGCGAGACTTCACCGAACATTGAAAACCTCCTCGCCGCCCCGGCGGTCGGGACCGCCTTTTACGGCGGACCGGGACTGACCGATGCCGACCTGCGCCTGGCCGTCACCCCCTACGGAATCCGTCACCTGATCGACCTGGCGGCGAGCGCCGACTCGGCGATCCTGGAAATCCTGCCGAGCATCCTCGAACAGATCAGGGCGTCGAACCCCGACTTCAACATTTCGGTCGACGACGCCCTTCCGCAGATAGACGGCTTCGCGGACTGGGTGGTCGCCAACCTCCGGCAGTTCCTCGTTGAACTGAAACTGACCTCCGGCGACCTTCTCGCCTCGGCGATCCTCGTTCCGGAAAGCGGCACCGAACTGGCGGCCCAGATTCAGAACCGAGGAGGGCCCGATATCCCGACGCTCCTCGACCAGCCGGAATTCCTCAAGATCCTTCCCGGTCAGTCCGCGCCGATCCGCGGGCAGACCGACCTCTTCCCCGAGTTCGCCTCGAAACTCGAGGCGCCCTTCGACCGTCTGCGCCACATCGAATACTCGATCGGCGTGCCGCGCGGCGGAAAGCTCCTCGCCGAATCGTGGGCGTTCTTTCTCGAAGTCGATGACAGCGACGCGTTCGTTCACGAACTGATCGTCCCGAAAGCGCGCCTGGTCGGCGGGCACATCGGCGGCGAAAAGATGAGCGATGTCGCCGGTCAGATTTTGGGGAGCATGTCGGCCCGCCGCCGTTCGACCGGCCGGCGCCCCCTCTTCTTCTCGACCCCGCAGGAGGCGGCCGATGTCGGCGCCGGGCTCGGCCAGCTGCTGGGAGAGCAGATCGGGAGCCGGGTGGGAGAAGAGCAGGCTCTCAAAAAGTACGATTTCGAAGGGTTCCCCCTCTACGTCTCGGACATGAAAACGTATATCGAAGAGATGCGGAAAATCCGCGCCGAAGAAAACGGCGAACGCCAGCGCCCGGCCCCGCCGATTCTCTCGCCCCGCGCCTCGTTCCTGACAATCCTGACCACCCTCCTTTCGGGGCTCGAAACCGGGTCGCTCGACGGAATGATCAACGGCCAGGTCGCCGCCCGCGGCGGGGATCCCGACGCCGCTCCGATGCCGGCGGTCGAAAACCTGGTCCTGGTCCTCGACCGGAACCATCTTCTGATTGTTCCGGGCGACCGCGATCTCCTCGGCAGGGCGCTCGACCGCTGGCGCGACTTCGTCGACCGGCGCGGTGCGGGCGCCGCTCAGGTCGATTCCCCCTGGCGCGCGCGGCGCGACCTCCTCTACGGGGCGATGGCCGAATCGCAAACGCAGATTCTCCGAAGCGCGGCGCTCTTCAGTCTGCCGGCAACGTGCGCCGAAGCAAAGTACCTCCAGCAGAACTACGGAATCGACCTCCCGCCGGCAGCCGATCGGCCGGTTCCCGACGATCTGCCCGAGCCGCTTTTCATCGGGACGAACTCGCCGGGAGCGGGCCTGCTCTACGCGGCGTTTCCGAACGATTTTCTGAAGTTCCTCCTGGAGAGCGCCCAAAGCGCCTCGAAAGAAGCGAAAGAGAAGAACAAGTAAAACCACGTCTGAAAACCAAACAATTTTTAGAAAGGATATTTTCCATGGCTGACAACGAAGGGAACATCAACGCGAAAGATTTCGGAATCGGGGTTCCGCAGGTCAACGAACCGTTCTTCCTGAAAGGGAACAACAACGCCGAATGGGGAATGAAAAGCCGTCTGGCAGGCGTCTTCAGCCCGAAATCGGGGCATACCGTCATGCTGGCCTTCGACCACGGCTACATCATGGGTCCGACCTCCGGTCTGGAACGGATCGACCTGACGATCAAGCCGCTGATCGAATACAGCGACTGCATCATGTGCACCCGCGGAATCCTCCGTTCCCTCGTTCCGCCGGAATGCCGCAAGCCGATTTCGCTCCGTTTCTCCGCCGGCTCGACAATCCTCACCTCCCTCAACGAAGAATGCATCCAGGACATTGAAGAGGCGATTCGAATCAACGCCTCTCTCCTGGCGGTGATGGTCGCGATCGGCGACCCCGATCACGAAGGCCTGACGATCCGCAACCTGACCCGTACGGTCGATCTGGGAACCCGTTACGGGATCCCGACCCTGGGGGTGACCGCCGTCGGGAAAAACCTGACCCGCGACGCGCGCTATCTGGCGATGGCGAGCCGTGTCTGCGCCGAAAACGGCGCGCAGGTGATCAAGACCTACTTCTGCGAAGAGAACTTCGAGCAGGTCACCAACGCCGTTCCGGTCCCGATCGTCATCGCCGGCGGGAAGAAACTCCCCGAAAAGGACGCCCTTTCGATGGCGTGGCGCGCGATCGACCAGGGGGCGGCCGGGGTCGATATGGGCCGGAACATCTTCCAGTCCGACTCGCCGGTCGGCATGATGCTCGCCGTCCGGGCAATCGTTCACGAGAACGCGTCGGTCGATGAGGCGTTCGCCGTCTACGAAGATTACAAAAATCGTTAATAAAACGGCGATTTTTAAGGTTTCCGGATACTTGACACTATAGGAAACCAAAGGTATTCTATAATACTGTAGAATAGCCTGGGCTGTTGCCTGGTCCCTGTAAGTCTTCTTCTCGGGGTATCGGGCAGCAGCTTCTGTGTTAGAAACAAGAAGTAAACCTGACAAAACCCGCACCGTTCGGAATACGGAAAGAGAACGTATGGATCCGACACAAGTCAACAAGTTCGTTGAACAGCTTCATTTAGAGAGAAAGATCCCTAAGGAAAAAGTCTTCGCCATCATCGAAGAGGCGATGATGATTGCGGCCAAGCGGCATGCCGGGCAAGAGTCCGAAATCGCCGTGCATATTGACCGCGAAAGCTGCGAGATCTCCGTCTTCCGTGACAACGTTCCCCTTTCGACGGCCGAAATTACCGAGCGGCTCGGTGCCCAGACGGCGCGGCAGATCATCATGCAGAAGATCCGCGACGCCGAAAAGGACATGATCTACCAGCGCTACTCCGAAGATCTCGACAACCTGGTCAGCGGCACGGTCCGCCGGGTTGAACGGGGCGTGGTGGTCATCAGCCTTCAAGAGAACATCGAGGCGATCCTTCCGCGGAGCGAGCAGATCCAGGGCGAGTCGTTCCGCGAAGGGAACCGCGTCACCGCACAGATCATCGAAATCAACAAAAACGGGAACAACGCCCGGATCCGGATCGTCCTGAGCCGGAACCGCGTCTCGTTCCTCCAAAAGCTGATGGAGCAGGAGATTCCCGAAATCAGCGACGGGATCATCACGATCAAGGCGGTCAGCCGCGACCCCGGGCACCGCGCCAAGGTGGCGGTCGCCAGCAACGACCCGCACCTCGACCTGGTCGGGGCGTGTGTCGGAACGCGCGGTTCGCGGATCCGTGCGGTGCGTGAAGAGCTTCCGAACAACGAACAGATCGACATCGTCCCCTGGGCCGCCGACGACGCCGAGTTCATCCGGAACGCGCTCCAGCCGGCCGAAATCCTGGAAGTGATCCCCTGTCCCCTTTTGGGACGCGCCATTGTCCTGGTCGAAAAGGAAGAGCGCTCCAAGGCGATCGGCCGGAAAGGGCAGAATGTCCGTCTGGCGACCCGCCTGTGCGGCTGGGATCTCGAAATCATGACGCAGGATGAGCTTCAAGGCGTCCTGGACGGCGCCGTGGAGCAGTTCAAGTCGCTCCCCGGCATGACCGACAAGGCCGCCGAGGCGATCGTTGCCGCCGGGCTGACCTCCTACGACGACATTGCCCTGAGCGACCCGGCCGAACTGGCCGAACTGGGGGGGTTCTCCGCAGAAGACGTTGAGCAGATCGTCGCCGAGGCGGAACGCCGTGCCGAACTCGACACCGCACTCAAAGCCGCCGACGATGCCGCCGCCGCCGCCGAGGAAGCGGTCCGCGCCGCCGATGAAGCCGCCCGAACCGTCGCCGCCGACTTCCCCCATGCCGAACGGTGCGTCCGGGACGCGCGCGACGCCGCCGCCCGCGCCCGCGAACGGGCCGCCGAAGCCGCCAAATCGGCCGAGCTGGTCGACACTCCGCAGGTCGCCGAGGCCGCCGAAGCCGCCCGCGCCAGCGCCGCCCGCGCTTCGCGCGCCGCCGACAACGCCCGCGCCCTGCTCGACTCGGCCCGCAATGACGACCGCCACCGCGGCCAGAGTTCCCCCAAAAACGCATAACCCGCTCCCGGCGCCGCCGCGCCGGAGGAGTTATACAGATACGGATATAAAAACCAAAACGTTTCGGTGTCTGCGCGCGCCGAGTTCCATTTCACCGTTTCGAAGAAGAGAGAGCCGGAATTGATTCGAATTTACGCACTGGCCAAAGAGCTGAAGACCGACAACAAAGAGCTGGTTGACATTTGCCAGAAGGTCGGTCTGTCCGAGAAGCGTTCCGCACTTGCCGGTCTGACCGACGAGGAAGTCGCCCTGGTAAAGGACTACATCCGAAATGCCTCGTCCCGTTCGGCCCAAGAGCCTTCCGGCCCGAGTGACTCGGCGCCGATGCAGCGTCCGAACATTCCTTCTCTCCAGACCGGAAAGGTGCCGGTCTTAAAGCCGGTCCGAACACTCAAGCGTCTCGGCGATTCCGGCCAGACCAAGCCGGCGGGTACGATCAAAACACTCGCTCCCAAACCGGCCGAAGAACCGGTTTCCGTCCCGCCGCAGGCCGCGGCCGAACCGGAAAGCGCCGAGCCGAAAAAGCCGGCCGAACCCGCCGCACCGGAAAGCGCCGCGCCGCAGGCCAAGCCCGAAAAGCCGCGCGGACTCGGCCCTCTGGGGAGTATGCTCCGCTCGACCAAACAGCGGAACGCGGTGTCCGAACCGGCTGCTCCCGCGCCGGAAAAGCCGGCGGAAACTCCCGCGCCCGAAAAGCCGCACAAAAAGGAACTCTCCCCTCTCGAACAGGCGCGTCTGGCGGCTCAGCGCGAAATGACCCAGCGGACCCGCGTTCTGGGCGCTTCCCAGGCCGGGGAAGGAAAACAGAAAAAGTCCGAAAAGACCGAAGAAAAGTCCCGCGCCAAGAAATCGATCGGGATACATCTGGCTCCCGTTCCCACCGCTCCGGCCAAAACCGTGCCGACGGCCGACGAAAATGAACCGGCGCCGCAAAAGCCGGAGGTCCGATTCGTCCCGTCCGCCGGCCGCGAAAAGCTGGACAAAAAATCAGTCTCGCCGCTGGCCAGTCTTCTCGGGAAAACCGACGGCGAAAAGGCCGGAACTTCCCGTACCGAACGGCGCAAGTTCGTCGGTTCGATCGACGATGAGATCAACGAACTGCGGAACGCCGCCAAGAAGGGCGGAAAGAAGCGCAAGGGAGAAAAGCGCGCCGAAGAGACTTCGCCGGACACCCGCAAGCGGCGCAACACAAACGATTTCACCCGGATGCACGACGACGACGCGTACGGTTCGTATCAGCGTCAGCATCGGAAAAAGAGCGCCAAGGCGAAGCCTTCGACCCTTCCGCGGAAAGGGGATATCGTCATTCAGCTTCCGTGCACCGTCAAGGATTTTGCCGAGGCTACCGGCATTCAGGCCGCCGCCATCATCAAAAAGCTGATGGAATTCGGCTACATGCTGGTGATCAACCAGACGATGGACAGCGAGGCCGCCGAACTGCTGGTCGAAGCGTTTGAACTGAAAGCGGTCGTCAAAAAAGAAGAGTCTCTGGAAGAGCAGTTTGTCGACGCGGTGGTCGATCAGGTCGATCCGCCCGAGACGCTTCAGCCCAGGCCGCCGGTCGTCACCTTCCTGGGCCACGTCGACCATGGGAAGACCTCGCTCCTCGACCGGATCCTCCACATGAACGTCGTTTCCGGCGAAAAGGGCGGCATCACCCAGCATATCCGCTCCTACCGGATCAAGACCCCGCAGGGGGACGTTACCTTCGTCGACACTCCGGGTCACGAGGCGTTCACCGAGATGCGCGCCCGCGGGGCGAACTGTACCGATATCGCGGTGCTGGTCGTCGCCGCCGACGACGGGGTGATGCCCCAGACCGAAGAGGCGATCAGCCACGCCAAGGCCGCGGGAGTTCCGATTGTCGTCGCACTGAACAAGATGGACCTTCCGGGGGTCAGCCGCGACCGCGTGGTGCAGGAGCTCGCCTCGAACGACCTGATGCCGAGCGAATGGGGGGGCGACGTCGAAATCGTTGAAACGAGCGCCGTGACCGGCCAGGGGATCGACACCCTGATGGAGACCCTTCTGATGGTCGCCGAACTGCACGAGCTGAAAGCGCGGCCCGACCGTCCCGCGATGGGCGTGGCGATCGAATCCTCGCTCCAGCCGGGCCAGGGGGTTCTCTGCACCCTTCTGGTTCAGAACGGGACACTGCACGACGGCGATATCGTCCTCTGCGGGAACGCCTACGGAAAGGTCCGCGCGATGTTCGATACGCTCGACCCGACGCGGGAACTGACCGAAGCGCCGCCGAGTACGCCGGTCAGCGTTCTCGGACTCGATGTGGCACCGGGGGCGGGGAGCAGTTTCGTTGTTCTCGACGACATCTCCGTCGCCCGTCAGATCGCCGAAGAGCGGACACAGATCATTCATCAGCGCGAGCTGAGCGGCGGCGAGGCGCACGTCACGCTCGAAAGCCTCAAGGCGCGTCTCGACTCCAAGACCCAGCAGACGCTCAACATCATCATTCGGACCGATGTGCGCGGCTCGATTGAGGCGATCCGCAAAGAGCTCTCGAAACTCGACCATCCCGAGGTCAAAATCAAGATTCTCCAGGCCTCGGTCGGCGGAATCACCGAAGCCGACGTCCTGCTGGCCGACGCCTCCGACGCGATCATCGTCGGGTTCAACGTCGTGCCCGACGAGCTGGCCCGGACCACCGCCGAAAAGAAAAAGGTCCAGATCCGCCGCTACGACATCATCTACAAGCTGTCCGAAGACATCAAGGCGGCGCTGGAAGGGATGCTCAAACCGGTCGAACAGGTCAAAGAGCTCGGCCGCGCGTTTGTGCAGCAGACCTTCGTCATCAGCCGTCTGGGGACGATCGCCGGATGCCGCGTTCTTTCCGGAACGATCGAACGCGACTGCCGGATCCGTCTGATCCGCGACAGCCGGATCATCGGCGAATATGTTCTTGAAACCCTGCGCCGTGAAAAGGACGACGCGCGCGAAGTGCGCGAAGGCTACGAGTGCGGGATCAAGCTCAAAGGCTTTAACGACATCAAAGAGGGCGACTACTTCGAAGCCTACAAGATTGAAGAGGTCGCGCGCTCCCTCTGACAGGGACGCGCGCCGCGCCCCTTTTGACTGAATAAACAGGAGGTTTGCCATGGCATCGAGAAGAACGCTGAAAGCCGCCGCCGCGATAAAAGAGGTGGTCGCCATGTCGCTTCTTTCCGACCTGAAAGACCCCCGCGTCAGCCAGGCGACAATCACCTCGGTTGAGGTGGCGCAGGATATGCGTTCGGCCAAGGTCTTTTTCACCGTTCTGGGGAACGACCCGGTCAAAGAGAAGCTCGCCCTTTCGGGACTCCGCAGCGCCGCGGGGTATCTCCAGCAGAAATGCGCCCGAAGGATCGAGACACGTTACACGCCGAAACTCCTTTTCGAGGTGGACGAGGGGACAAAAAACCTGGCGCTTGTTACGGAAATTCTTGAAAGGGAACGCCGCGAATCCGCCATGGGCGCCGGCCCCGCCGGGACGGACTCCGACGTGAGCGAACCGGATATCCGCAGTGTTTAATCAAATTTGATTCTCACAACAGGAAATTTTTATGGGATCTTCGCCGCGCAGCACATACAAGAATCTGTATCAGCACTTGCAGAAGGAGTTTCGTTCGGGCGTCATCTCTCTGCCCGATGACCGGGAGGTCCTTGTCCAGCTGATCTACTCGGCCCTTCTCGAAAACCGTCCGGCCGCCGTCGCCTTGGAGGCGTTTGAAACGATCGAAAACTCGTTCATCGACTGGAACGAGCTGCGCGTCTCGACCGCAAGCGAGCTGTGCGATCTGGTTCCCACGCTCAGCAATGCGCGCAACAGCTGCGAGCGGCTCCGCCAAACCCTCCAGGTCATCTTTCAGGCGACGTATAAATTCGATCTTGAGGAGTGGCGCGAAAAGGGGGAAGAGGCGTTCCGCGACTACCTGGGAACGATCCGCTACGTCACTCCCTTTATGAAAAGTTACACCGTTGCCGCGGTCTTCCGCAGGAGCGCCGTTCCCCTCGACGAAGGGGCGCTGCGCGTCCTGCGTCTGCTCGACCTGGTCGACGTCAACGCCGAGAATCAGGAAGTGCCGATCGGGCTGGAACGCGTCTTTTCGAAAAGCGACACGCTCGTCTTCGCCAGGATGCTCCACGAACTCGGGGCGATGCTGATGGACGAGACGCAGTCGGCGCGCGCGATGAGAATCCTCAAGGCGGTCGATCCCGAATCGGCGCAGCGGACCTTTGTTCCCCTGGTCGACACCGACGATTTCGACCCGTTCCGGATCAACCGCGAACTGGTGAGCCTGCGTCGGAACTCCCCGATGAAAATGAGTTTCGATGCCGACATGGACGACGTCGAAGAAGAGGATATCAGCGCCGACGACTCGCTCGAAGAGGAGATCCCGCTCGAAAACGCCGAAGAGACGGACGGCGCCTTCGCGCACGAAGAGGCCGCCGCACCGAAGAGGAAGGAAGAGAAGAAGGCAAAGGGGCAAAAACCCGCCGAAGCCAAGGCCCCGGCAGAGACAAGAAAACCCGCCGAGACCAGGGTCTCTGCCGAGGTGAAGAAGCCCGCCGAGCCCAAGGCCCCGGTCAAGGCGAAGAAGCCCGCCGAAGTCAAGGCGCCGGTCAAGGCGAAGAAACCCGCCGAAGCCAAGGCCCCGGTCAGGGCGAAGAAGCCC
>ONWH01000284.1 GCA_900321495.1 uncultured Planctomycetota bacterium | reverse complement strand
CCCGCCTCGCCCCCTTCGGGCCCGAGATCGATGACCCAGTCGGCGGTCTTGATGACGTCGAGGTTGTGTTCCACGATCAGGACGGTGTTCCCCTGGTCGACGAAACTGCGCAGGACGTTCAGGAGCATCCGTATATCGGCGAAATGAAGTCCCGTGGTCGGCTCGTCGAGCAGATAGAGGGTCCTGCCGGTCGGCTTTTTCACCAGCTCGCGCGCCAGCTTGATCCGCTGCGCCTCGCCGCCGGAAAGGGTCGGCGACGGCTGGCCGAGCTTCATGTAGCCGAGCCCGACGTCCCGCAGGGTCCTGAGCTTGTGCGCGATCTTCGGGAAGTTCGCGAACAGGACGAGCGCCTCGTCCACGTCCATTTCGAGGATGTCGTTGATCGAATGGCCCTTGAACGTCACGCTGAGCGTGTCGCGGTTGAACCGCTTCCCCCCGCAGACGGGGCATTCGACCCAGATGTCGGCGAGGAAATCCATTTCGAGCTTCTTCGAGCCGTTCCCCTCGCACGCCTCGCAGCGGCCGCCGGAGACGTTGAAGCTGAACCGGCCCGGCTGAAACCCCTTGGCGCGCGATTCCGGCAGATCGGCGAAAAGCCTGCGGATGTCGTCGAAGAGTTTGATATACGTCGAGGGGTTCGAGCGGGGCGTCCGCCCGATCGGCGACTGGTCGATCGCGATCATCTTGTCGAGATGCCGGATCCCCTCGACGGCGCGGCAGGCGCCGGGATTGCCGATCCCGCGGTTCAGGTCGCGGTTCAGGACTTCGGCCAGGATGTCGTTGACCAGCGAGCTCTTGCCGCTGCCGCTGACACCCGTCACACAGATCATGCACCCGAGCGGAATCTCGACGTCGATGTTCTTGAGGTTGTTCTGCGCCGCGCCCCGGATCACCAGCTTTTTGCCGGACGGCTTCTTGCGCGCCGCGGGAACCGGGATCGATTCCGAGCCGTTCAGGAACCGCGCGGTCAGGCTGGTCTTTTCCGCCGAAAGGACGTCGGCGACCGTTCCCTGCGCGACGATCTTCCCCCCTTCGACGCCGGGGCCGGGCCCGAAATCGACGAGCCAGTCGGCGGCGAGCATCGTCTCTTCGTCATGCTCGACCACGATCACCGTGTTGCCGATATCGCGCAGGCGGCGGAGCGTTTCGATCAGTTTGAGGTTGTCGCGCGCGTGCAGGCCGATCGACGGCTCGTCGAGGATGTAGAGGACGCCGGTCAGGCCGCTTCCGATCTGGCTCGCCAGGCGGATCCGCTGTATTTCACCCCCCGAAAGGGTCGGTGCGGGACGGCCGAGCGAAAGGTAGGCGAGCCCGACGTCGCGCAGGAATCCGAGCCGGGCGAGGATCTCTTTCAGCGCCTCGCGGGCGATCTTCCGTTCGGTCTCGCCGAGAACGACGTGTTCGAGGAATTCGATCAGCCCGGATATCGGCAGGGCGCAGAGGTCGGCGAGCGTCAGGCTCGAACGGCCGCGGAACGCCTCGGCGCGGGACGACGTGTCGAGGCGGTAGGCGCACGCCTGGTCGTTGAGCCGCCGTCCGCCGCAGTAGGCGCACCGGGCGACCGCCATGTACTTTTCCATCGCCTGGCGCTGGGCCTTGCTCCCCGACTCGTTGTATTGCTTGAGCATCATCGGAATGACGCCCTTGAACCTGTCGGCCCAGCGGTACCGGCCGGAAACCCCTTCCCAGGAATAGGGGATCTCCATGTCGGGGTCGCCGTAGAGGAGGAGCTTGCGGTATTTCGGCCCGAGCTCCTCCCAGGCGGTTTCGAGGATGTAGTTCTTGTCGAGCCCGTCCCGTTTCGAGACGGCGTCGGAAACGCCCTGGAAGATGTTCCGGATCCATTTCCCCATGTCGCGCCACCGGCCGAGCGGCTCGATGCACCCCTGCTGGAACGAGCGGGACGGGTCGGGGATCAGGAGTTTCTCGTCGAACGTTTCCGTATATCCCTGGCCGGCGCAGTGGGGGCACATCCCCTGCCGGCTGTTGAAGCTGAAAAGCTGCGGGGTCGGCGGCGGAAAGCTGATTCCGCAGTAGGGGCAGGCGTATTCGGAGCTGAACAGGATCTCGCGCGGCGGCTCGCTCTTTTTCGCGCGCGCGGCGGCGCGCCTTTCCCCCGCGGGCGGTCCGCTTTCGGCGGGCCGCGCCCCGGATTCGAAGAGGACGATCATTTCGCCTTTCCCCGCCGCCATCGCCGACTCGACCGCCTCGGCCAGCCGGTGGTGGTTCACCTCGGACTTGACGATCCGGTCGATCACCACGTCGAT
>ONWH01000334.1 GCA_900321495.1 uncultured Planctomycetota bacterium | reverse complement strand
TTCCTTCGCGATTGATGAGACGGTCGATCACCGCCTGAATGGTATGCGGCTTGTCGGGATCGAGCGGTTCCATCCGTTCGATTTCGGCCATCTGCCCGTCGGCCAGCACGCGAACCAGTCCCGATTTGGCAAGCTGCTTTAAAAGCGCGGCGTGGTCGCCCGGCTCGGCTTTGACCATCGGCGCCAGAAGGATGACGCGCGTTCCTTCCGGAAGAGCCAGGATCGTTTCCAGTATTTCTTCGGGAGTCTGCTGACGGATCGGCTGGCCGCAGTTGTAACAGTGCGCCAGTCCCAGTTTGGCGTAGAGAACGCGGAGATAGTCGTAGATTTCGGTCAGGGTGGCGGTCGTACTCCGCGGGTTCCGCAGGCCGAACCGCTGGTCGATCGATATCGTCGGCTGCAGGCCGGTGATGAGGTCGACGTCGGGCCGCTCGAGCTGATGGAGGAACTGGCGCGAATAGTCGGAGAGGGACTCAACGTACTGCCGCTGCCCCTCGGCAAAGATGGTGTCGTAGGCGAGAGAGCTTTTCCCGCTGCCGCTCGGTCCGGTGATTACCGTGATCCGGTTGCGGGGGATCGAAAGGGAGATATTCTTCAGGTTGTGAACCCGCGCCCCGGTCACTCGGATCGGTGAGGGGAGAGAACCTTGCGGCGCGGCGTTCGGAGCGTCGGCCGCGCTCTTTGAAGAAAGAGGTGTTTGTTTCGTCATCGACTCGCGGTATGACGGTTGTCGCGGTGAAATGGCCTCTCCGGCGGGGAAAAGCCCGTACGGCGGAGAGGGAAAACAGTACTCTAACCTATCTATTTAATAGGGTGACGCGTTTTTTGTCAATGACCCCACCTTCTTCAAAGAGGGAGGGAACAGCCGCCCGAAATCTGTAAAAAAGCGGCAAAGATTCTTCGAAAAATCTTTGCCGCGCGCGGGATAATGGGAGAGGGAACGGTTCATTCGCCCCAGGTCGGCATCGGACAATTCAGATAGGCGGTGACGGCACGGATCAGTTCTCCCTCCCGTTCGTTGATTTGGCAGTCGGAGGAGATGCACGCGTAAAGCGCTTCAAGTATCTGCTGACGCAGCGGCGCCTTGGCGTGGCTCAGCGTATTGAGCGCCCGGCTGAACTCGGCGGGCGTGCATTCCTCTTTCGGCAGGATCGAGAGGGAGAGTCCGATCGACTCGGTCGCCGTGGCGAACGCCTTTTGCGCCGATCCCGGATCATCGGTTCCTGCGTAGGCGATCATCGAAACGACTTGCCGGAACGGGCCGGCAATCTGATCGGGCTGTTCAAGCGTCTCGACCGGCGCGGGAACAAGACGGAAGTAAAGATCCAGGTCATTGACCACGAACCCTGCAATGGTGAACTCAAGCAGGTCGATCTGTCCGTCCGATTTCATCAGGGACAGGATGATCCTGCGGAGTTTGAGGTAATCCGATTTCGGCATCGTCCGCAGATAGGGGAACGCTTTCTGCACTATCGGGATTTTCACCGCGTCGGTGATTCCCTTGAGGTCTTCGGCAATCGTGCCGATATCTTTCAGCACGTCGACCGAAAGGTTCTCCCGAAGGAATCCGAGCTCCTTTTCACGCTGGGACGGCTCGCCGCTGAGGAGAACCGCCAGAACGGCGGCTGTCGCGCCGAACCGGTCTTTGATCTTCTCTTCGACATTGGGCGGAATATTTTCCAGAAGCGCCTTGGCGACCTGAATCTTTTGCTGGGTGACGTTTCCGGCGGCGCTGAGAATCGCCGAGGCGATCGCGGCGCTCCCCGCTCCGGAAACCCTCTGCCCGAATTCGCCCATCATCCGGCCGAGGATGTTCTTGAGGTTTTCGCCGCTGTCGGCCTTTTGGACCGGTTCCGGTTCGGACCCGTCCGGGTTGACCTGCTGCTGAACCGCTTTCGGATATTCGCCGTTGAATTGCGGGTCGATCCGCCGGATCCGTTCCGTCAGATCGGGATGGGTGTTGAAGATTCCCGAAAGGAGACTCCCGTCGAAAATGTTTCCGAAGAAGAGGTGCGAGCCTTCAACCGCCTTGCTGTTCGTCACACGGGCGCCGACGCGGCTGCCGATCTTTTTGAGCGCGCCGGAGATTCCTGCCGGGTTGCGGGTGTACTGTACCGCCGAGGCATCGGCGAGGAATTCCCGCTGGCGCGAAACCGCCGCGCGGATGATGTTGGCAAAGAGCTGGCCGAGAAGGCCGATGACCAGCAGGCCGAGCCCGACGATGAGAATCAGTGAGCCGCTCCCCTTCTTCCCCTCGCCGACGGTGACGGTCGGGGTCGAACGGAGAATGATATAGCCGATGAGCGCGATCATTTCCAGTCCGAAGAGAATTCCGATCAGCCGCATATTCAGGCGTGTGTCATGGTGAAGGATGTGGCTGAACTCGTGCGCGATCACCCCCTCCAGCTCGTCGCGTGAAAGGTAGTCGAGGGCTCCCTGGGTGACGGCGACCACGCTGGTCGGTTCTGAATTGCCGGCGGCGAACGCGTTGATTCCCGACTCGTTCCGGAGAACATAGACATTCGGCACATGGATCCCCGAGGCGATCGCCATCTCTTCGACGATGTTCAGTAGGCGTTTTTCTTTCCACGACGCGCCCCGTTCCTGAATCCGGACCCCCCCGTACATCTGGGCGATTCCGTCCCCGTCTATTCTCTTTAACTGGGAGGTCTTGTAGAGTGTGCCTCCGCCGACCACCAGAACCACGAGGGCCAAATCGATCAGGAGCAGCTCCGGATTGAGAAACTGCGGAACGAACATCTCGCCGAAGTCGTCGTAGAGATCATCGTCGGACTGGTTTTCCCCGTACGCGCCGCTGCCGCGGAATTCATCGGTCGCGATGATGACCACGCTGGTCACGATGGCGTGGATCGCCAGGAATGTCAGGAACAATCCCAAGATATAGCAGATCACCAGCCGGAATGTTTTTCGTTCGGCCTGCGCCTGATGTTCAAAAAAATTCATAACTCCCTCCAAAGGTCGGTGGTTCCCGGGATAAGCTGACGGCTCCCCCCTCTGAGCGATTATATCATAAAATCGGCCTGCCAAAAGATGAAAAAGCAGGCCGTCGCGAACGGGATGCCGGCCTGTTCAGACCTTACGGGGCCTTTGGGGAACCCGTCTCGGAACGACGGACCCGCCGCTGATGCTCGGAAAAATCCATGCGCCCTCCGTCCCTGCGGGGGCTCAGCATGGAAAGCACCCGGGCCGCGGATTTTCTCCCCGCGGCGCGCGTGTTACTCCCCGGAGACTCCGTAAAGCGGATCCAGTTCGCCGGTGAGGAGGGTCAGAATGTCCCGCTCTGTCGACTCCGGTTCGTGAAATTCCGCTTCCTCGGCCATGTGAAGGATCTCCGACGCGCTGCGGCGGAGCAGGAGATAGTCCTCCTTCGCAAGGCGCCTCAGCCCGGGGAGCGTCAGGCGCGCGATCGGCATCTTCAGCTCGTAGCGGCAGCCTTCATCGAGCTGTTCGGCGATGACGTTGGCATCGTCGTAGATCTCCACCCCCATTTTCTCTTCGATATACTCGAGCTGGTTTTCCCGGACCTCGACATATCCGTCGAGCATGACGGCCATAAAAACCCCCATCGCTCCGGCCGGCGTTTTGATCCCTTCGATGACATCGTCGGGAAGCTCGTCGATATCCCCTTCCGAAAGGCCTGCCTTTTTAAACGGGACAATGTCAATTCGGTTTTCGTCGTCGGGGAGATTCGGATTTTTCTCGGTCATGTTTGCGGTCCTTCGAATGATTTTGGGGAAACGGATACAGCACTGATTCCGTCCTGCCGGAAATAACCGGAAGAACCGTCAGGACGCCGCCGCGGTCGGCGTCCCCCAGGCGGGCATCGGCGCGTGGAAACAGGCGGTGACCGCACGGATCAGCTCTCCTTCCCGCTCGTTCACATAGCCGTCGGCGTTCACACAGGCGTAAAACCCTTCCAGTATCTTCTGGCGAAAGAGGGGTTTGGTTTGCGCGAGGATGTCCAGCGCGTGTCCGAGATCCCGGAAGGTACAGTCGCTCTTCGGCAGGAGTGTCATCGAGACACCGAGCACTCCGCAGAAGAGGGAGAAGGCCCGCTGGCATTCGGCGGGGTCGTCGCTTCCGGCATAGGCGATGTGCGAGGCGGCCTGCCGTAGCGGTTCGAAAA
Organism: uncultured Planctomycetota bacterium; assembly: GCA_900321495.1. Classification (GTDB taxonomy): domain Bacteria; phylum Planctomycetota; class Planctomycetia; order Pirellulales; family Thermoguttaceae; genus RUG695. The sequence continues at coordinate 3,501 of ONWH01000334.1, read as the reverse complement.
CCTCTTCCGGACGGCCGTATTTTTCCGGCTTCGGCCGGCTGATGCGGAAATAGATGTCCAGGTCACCGAAGACGAAACGGTAGATTGTAAATTCCAGCAGATCGATCTTTCCGTCGAAGTTGATCAGCGCGCCCGCGGCATCACGGAGTTTGCAGTATTCCTCTTTGGAAAGGGAGCGGAGCAGGGGGAACGCCTTTTGGACGATCGGGATTTTGACCGTTTCGGGGGCTCGGTCGAGGGCCTCGATGAGCGGGACAATCCTTTCGGTCGTCTCGGAACCGATCCGTTCCCTGAGAAAACAGAGTTCCCTTTCACGCAGCCTGGCGTCGCCGTCGATCAGGACCGCCAACAGAGCCGCGGACCCTCCGGCGGGGGACTCAAGGACACTTTCCGCCTCCGGGGGAATTTCGGCCGCGAGCGTATCGGCGATCCGGATTCCGCTATTCGGTCTCGGCGCGGCCGCTCCGAGAAGAGCGCCCGTCACGGCGGCGCCGACAATCGTCTGAGGGCCGACATTCCCCGCCGGCTGCGCCCCCGTCCCTCTCCGGAGCGGCTCCATGGCGGTTCGGAACGGCTGGACGGGGGGCCGGTCGGGAGAGTCGGTTTCGGGAGTCACCTTTTGGATGCTGCGCGGATAGATTCCGTCGAAGTTCGGCTCGAGCCGTTTGATCCTGTCCGTCAGACTGGGATGTGAGTCGAAGAGATGACTGAAGAAGCCGCGCCCGAATATGTTCGAGATGAAAAGGTGAGACGCTTCCGCGGCGTTGTTGTTGCTGATGTGCGCGCCGACATCGCTGCCGATTTTTTTGAGGGCTCCGGCGATTCCCCCCGGATTCCGCGTAAACTGCACCGCCGAGGCGTCGGCGAGATATTCCCGCTGCCGCGAGATCGCGGCCCGGATGATATTCGCGAAGAGCTGCCCGATCAGTCCGATGAGAAGCAGAATCAGGCCGACCGCGAAACAGGCGAGCGCAAACCCCAGCACGGCGGATTGCGAGTCGTCGTTTTTCCGGCTGGTCCGCGGCGCATAGAACGATATCTCCATGCCGATACGCATCGCGATATAGCCGAAGATGGCGAGCATCTCAAGCCCGAACAGAATTCCGATCAGTTTCATGTTCAGCCGGGTGTCCTGATTGAGGATATGACTGAATTCATGGCCGATGACCCCTTGCAGTTCGTCGCGGGTCAGGTACTCGACGGCGCCCTGGGTGACGGCGACGACGCTGGTCGGCAGGGAAAATCCGGCGGCGAACGCGTTGATCGACGGTTCCCCGCGCAGAATGTAGACGTTCGGCGTGTTGATTCCGGCGGCGATCGCCATCTCCTCAACGATGTTCAGCAAACGCCTTTCCCGCCAGGGGACATCCGGCGTCTTGGTCAGTCTCTTCCCCCCGAGGTGGGAGGCGATCCCGTCCCCGTCGAGGCGCTTCAGCTCGGAGATTTTGTAGAGGGTTCCCCCGCCGATGATCAGGGTGACGGCCGAAAGGTCGATCAGAAGAAGAAGCGGGTCGCGGAAGGCGTACAGGGTGAGGTCGAAAGGATCGGAGGACGGCGGTGAATACGAAGAGGCGTTGTCCTGCCGGATTTCGCCGGTCACATTTCCCACAATGGCCGCGACCAGAAGATGGATCGCCGCGAAAACGAGCAAAAGGCTGGCGGCATAGAGGATAACCAGACGGACGGTCATCCGCCGCGCCTGCTCCTGATATTCGAAAAAATTCATTGTGCTCTCCGGAAGGTTTTTTCGGGGAAGCCATACGGCTGCGCCCGCGGCATCCCGTGCTGCGGCGATTATACCATAAACGGAGAGAGAAAACAGTTCGGGATCAGTCGGAAATCCGAACCACCGACCCCTGCGACAGGAGAATGTTCAGGTGGGAGATGTCTTTGTTCGAGAAGATCAGACCTCCGACTCCCGCCGTCTGTCCGCCGATATACTCCTCGTGATTTGTTCCCTGGAGTCCGAGTCCCCCTTCCAGCTCGATCCAGCAGGGACCGAGCGGGTTGCTCGGGTCCCCCCCGGCGATACGGCCGATCTGACCGTTGTCGAGCGGACCGTTGTATTCCGGATTCTTGATCTTGCGGGCGACGGGGAACTCGCCGCGGATCTGGGCGGCGCGCTGGGCGCACCCCATCTTAAAGCGTCCTGCGTAAAGCCCGTTGAATTTCAGAAGGAGTTCCATCTTCGAGAAGGAGACATCCGCCGAGACAGGGCCCTTGACCACTTTAAGGGCCTGGCCCGCCGGAAGCAGAACTTCCGGGCCGACGTGGAGCGAGTTGATCGCTGCCAGGAATTCCGGGGTGATTTTGTAATTCTGCGCGATCGAGGCGAGCGTTTCGTTCGGCCCCACCCTGTATTCCTCCCAGAGGACGTTTTCTCCCGGCTGGTAGAAGACTTGGTAGGCGAGCCGGTCGAGCGTCCTATTGACCAGATCCCGGTCGGCGGGTGTCAGTTCGGCATCATGCTTGTCAAGGACGTCATTCAGACCGAGGAATGACGCCGAAATGGCGCCGGACCCTTCACTGCGGGCGACCAGGGAGGTGATCCGTTCGTGCAGCTCGTTCTGCGGCGCGACGACGACAACTTCTTCCCGAGCCGACTCGGGAAGACGGGCGGCATCGGCGGCGAGCGCCTCGCGCGGCAGGGCGTTCTCTTCCTCGATGTGGTTGACCGACTTAAACGGCGAGTTCTGCGAACGGGACTTTTCGCCGCTCGGGTCTTCGAACCGCTGTTCCTGAGCCGCACCCCGGACAACAGGGTCGGTTAACGGATCGGCGGCGGGAAACTCGTCATCAGGGAACGGGTCTTCCCCAAAACCGAGATCGGGAAGGGTGTCGCCGAACCCCGGGTCGGTCAGGCTCTTTTCCGGAATGAACGCGGGGTCTTCCTGGGGCGCAAATGTCTCCGGTTCGTCGGCAGGGAGCCGGTTCGGCGCGGGGATTTCCTCACGGTTCGGCGCGGAGGGCTTTGCCGGAAGGGCATCGACGGCGGCCATCGGGACAAAGTTCGGCGATTCCGTCTGCTGTGCGGCGGCCGGTTCGGCAGATTCCTTTACGCGGCAGACCCCTCCTTCGCAGACGATGTCCGGGTGATTTTCGGTTTGAGCCGACGGCGCGGCGGCCGCCGTACCGTCCGTGGCCGGTACGGTTTGGCCGGAAGGGGTCGCGTACTTTTCGCTGATCACACCGCGATCGGCCAGGTAGGTCCGCAGCGGAACAAGCTGTTCCGGCGCCTGGTCCCAGAGATTTTCCGGAATGACGGTGGCGACACCCAGAAGCGCAAACCCGATAAAAGCGACTAAAAGAATTCCCTTAAAACAGTCACCGATCATGATGGTTCTCGTTCAGTAGGCCGTTTTCGGAACGGCCGAACTCCTTTTCGGCCTGATTTTTCATTTCCGAAAACATAAAGCGGGGAAGATTACTCTTTTTTGAAACGTTTGACCAGACGTTTTTTCGGGAAGGGAGAGAATTTCGAAAAAATTTCCCCTTCCTCCG
>ONWH01000056.1 GCA_900321495.1 uncultured Planctomycetota bacterium | reverse complement strand
TCCTGTCTGAGGCGGGCGAGCATCGCCACCAGGAGCGTTTTCCCCGTTCCGCTCTCCCCCAGCAGAAGGGCGCTTCCGCGCCGTGTCTCCAGAAGGTAGCGGAGCTTGAGAAAGACGGCCTGATGCCCCTCGGCCGGAAAGAAGAAGTCGGGGTCAGCGCCGATTTCAAAAGGTTTTCGGTTTAAATTCCAGTATGCTTCGTACATCGCGGTCCGTCTGTCCGTCTCAGGTAAAATTCTCAATCACACCGAAACAGGGGAGCCGGCATTCATCCGAAACCGCCGGCAGATTCGCTTCCTCGCCCCGCGGAGGATTCCGTGCGTCGGTCACCATGAAGTAGCCGTCGCAGCCGAACCGGAGGAGTTCCAGCACTTTCTCCCGGGGGCTTCCGCTCCGGAGCGAACCGTGATCGATCAGAACCAGATCGAACGGTTCGGCGAGTTCCAGAAACGCGCGGAACCAGCTCTTGCGGCAGCTGGCGGCGACGGCTTCCGGAACACTCTCCCGGCTCAGGGGAAGAAACCAGAAGGGAACCGTGCCGGTTTCGACCCGAACCAGGCCGTTCGGTTCGCCCGGCCCGGTTTCCCGCGCGAGCTTTTCCCAGGTCGCTCCGGCGGGAATATCCAGAATCTCCGCCAGATCGGGATGCTGAAAATCCGCGTCAATCACAAGAACCCGTTTGCGGCGGCGGAGCATTTCATCGAGAATCCCCAGCATGAGAGTCGAAACGCCGGTTCCGCCGCCCCAGCCGCCGAACCCGAAGATTTTGTTCCCTTTCCGGACAGCCTCGTTCACCACGTCGGCCAGAAGCGCGAACTCCTGTTCTCCCCGCTGAAAGATTTCACCGCATGTGCGGGGCCAGTCCGGCATCGCAACAACCTCGGCGCGTTCAAGCGTCTCTTCGCACCATGCCGATCCGCAGACCGGTTCGGCCTGTTCCGGCGCGTCCGGCACAGCGCCCCGCATCGGGATCACTTCCGGTTCATCCGAAACGCGGTCCGCCGGGTCGGCGCCGCACGCTTCGGCCGAAATGCGGGCCGATTCTTCCGGAGCGGCAAAGGCCGGTCCGGGAACTTCCCATTCGGCTTCGTCATCGGTTTTCCGGCACGGATTCCGGCGCCGGCGTTCCTCTTCAATCGAAAAGATGTTCCGCTGCCGGTCTTCGCGCATCGCGGCGAACCGGCGCGAAACCGGGGTTTCCCCGCGGTCGACGCGCAGGGAGATGTTCACCTCGCCGGCGGCCTCGTCCTGACGGGCGGGGCGGGAAAGGGGTTCCCCGTCGGCCGGCCGGTCGTCCGTGACCGGCGGCGCATCCGGTTTACCGCCATAAAGTTTTAAAAACGCCTGATTGAGCGACATGGCCTGTTCCCCTACCCTCTTTCAGTTTTGGAAGGGCGATCCGGAAGCCGGAATCTCTTCTTCATCACGGTGCGGAGGCAGATAGTCAGAAAAATTGTCAACGCCATAAGCGTCATTGTAGAAATCCTCGGAAGCGGTTACGCGCAGAGCCGGTTCGGACTCCGACGAATAGGAGACCGTTTCGAACGGCTCAAAATACTCGATCTGGTTTTGCATCGGGCGCGCCTCATTTTCGGCGATCCGCTCGAATGCCGGAGCGAACCGCTGCTCCGGCTCGGCCGCGGCCGGCTCCGGCCCGTCCGGCATCATCGCGGCGGACGGCTGGGGTTTCGCGGCGGTAAAAGCGTCGGTCCGGGACGGCGCGGCGGGAATCTGCGGAACCTGAACCGGTTCGGCCGGCAGGAACGCGCCGGCGGTCTCATGGGAGATCGGGGCGGCGGAAACGCGGTCGGAGATATCCCCGTCCGGATTCCACGGCGGAATGGCGGCGATCGTGTCGAGAACCTCGACCGGCACATTCGAGTCGAACGAGGCGGATTTCACCGGTTCGGCGGCGACGGCCACCTTCGGCATTTCCGGCTCGGCCGCCGGTTCCCGGACCGGGGCAGGCGGCATCTCGGTGCGGAGGTCTTCGACGAGATATTCCCCGTCGTTTTGGTCGTTTTGCGCCAGCGGCGTTTCGGCGGCCTTTTCGAGGGGCAGAAAGCGGATTCCCGCCGCCCCGACGGCAATGCCGAAAATCCAGACTGCGGTCATGACGCTCAAACGCCGCAGGGCGCGGCGGAATCCCCCCGTTTCCCTGCGGACCGGTTCCCGGCCGGCCTCCCTGACAGGGTCGGGCTGTGCCGGGGCCGGACCGTAATCGCGGAACCGGACGAGCGCCGAAGGCGTGCCGGCCCCGCACGGGCGGTCAAACGGATTGCCGCGGCCTAAATCCGGCTCCGAATCGAACTGATCCCACGCCGAGCGGTGATCGCGCGCCGCCTGGCAGGCGTCCCCTGAAAATCGTTCTGGTCTCATCGTCATATCTGCGGTCTTATGGAAATCTTGCTGTCGAAGGTACGTAACGTCTCCCCGGTTTTCCGATAGAAAACCCTCAATCGTTAAAATCGGATTCAAAATAGGGAAACTTTAACGGTTTTTCCGTCTTTTTCTTTTTCTACTTGTCACCGATACCATCTTGAGATAGAATGAGGGCGGATTATTCCATTAAGTACAGTACAATAAACAGTAAAAAATCAAATAACATATAGCGAGGTCATTCGTGATACAGCATATTCCCTATCTGCTGGTCACGGTCATTCTGATGATCGGGACCGGCGCCGCGGTCTATTTTATCCAGCGCGCCCTTGAACGTTCGCGCAAACAGGACGCCAAAACGATGGCGGAAGAGACAATCCGCCAGGCGAAACTCGAAGCCGAAAACTACCGGCGTGAAGCGGAACTTGAATTCAAAGAGAAAGAGATCAAGCAGAAGGAGCTCCTCGAGCAGCAGGCGCGCAAAAGCCACCAGGAACAGGTTGAGCGCGAGCGGCAGCTCGACAAGCGCCAGGATGCCGTCGACAAGCAGAGCGACGAGCTCCGCAAGCGCCAGAAAGAACTCGAGATCTCCCAGCAGCGGCTCAGCGACAAGATCGCCTATCACGACTCGCGCAACGCCCAGCTCGACAAGGTCTACTCGGAGCAGCAGGCAAAACTTCACGAGATATCCGGCCTGAGCAAAGAAGAGGCGACCCAGAAGCTTTTGAGCGATCTGGAAACGACCCTTCACGACCGTGCCGGCTCGATCATCTTAAAGCACGAGCGTTTCGTCAATGAAAAGTGCCAGGAACAGGCGCGGAACATTCTCCTTCTGGCGATGCAGCGCTATGCCGCCACCTATACCGCCGAGTCGACGACCACGATGGTCGATATTCCGACCGACGACATGAAGGGGCGGATCATCGGCCGTGAAGGGCGCAATATCCGCACTTTCCAGAAAGAGACCGGCTGCGATATCATCATCGACGACACCCCCGGCGCGGTCGCGGTCGGCAGTTTCAGTCCGATACGCCGTGAGATCGGCGTACTGACCCTTAAGCGTCTGATCGCCGACGGGCGGATTCAGCCGGGCCATATCGAAGAGATGGCCGCCGAGGCGACAAAAGACATCGGGGATTTCATCCGTCACGCGGGGTTCGAGGCGACCGAAGAGGTTGACGTTCACGGTCTGCACGAACAGCTCGTCTACCACCTGGGGGAACTCTACTTCCGGACAAGTTTCAGCCAGAACGTCCTGCGCCATTCGATCGAGGTCGCCTTCTTCGCGGGGATGATCGCCGTCGAGCTCGGCATGGACGAACGTCTGGCACGCCGCTGCGGCCTTCTCCACGACATCGGCAAGGCGCTTGACCACGAGATCGAGGGCGCGCACCCGAATATCGGCGCCGACCTTCTCCGCCGGTTCCACGAACCGCCCGAGGTTGTCCATGCCGCGCTGGGCCACCATGCCGCGCCGAAGATCGACAACCCCTATACGGTGATCGTCGCCGCCGCCGACGCGTGCAGCGCGTCCCGGCCCGGCGCCCGCCGCGAGACGATCGAACACTACATCAAGCGGATGGAAGAGCTCGAAGCGATCGCCAACGAGTTTCCCGAAGTCGAGCAGGCGTACGCCGTCCGGGCCGGCCGTGAGATCCGCGTTCTGGTCCACTCGAACAAGACGACCGACGAATCGGCGGCGAAGATCTGTCACGACATCGTCGAGAAGCTTGGGAAACAGATGCAGTTTCCGGGCGAAATCAAGGTCACCGTCATCCGCGAGACGCGGGCGACGGGGATCGCCAAATGATCCCTACTTTGAAATTTTCCAGATGTCTCTGAGAAGCCCCGCCGACGGCACGCCGACCGGGGTCTGCATCCGCAGGAGAGTCTGCCGGGCGATCAGATCGTCGTATTCCTTCCGTTCGATCCGCGCCAAAAGCCCCAGACTCCCTGCCAGAAGCGCCAGAAAATACCCGTAGAAGCCGCGGCGGAGAAGGGTCCGCGCCTGGGCCAGGTTCAGTTTCGGAAGGCGTTCGAACAGGTACTCCTCAAGCGACTCCTTCATGTGGAGCGACTCTTCAAGCGTCCGGTCAAGGCTCAGTTTTTCCTCAAACGAGACGTTCATCCCGAAGACCGACTCGAGTGTGAAATCTTCGCTCGAAAGGTCGGCGTCCTTAAACGCGCCCTTTTCATAGGAGATCGTCCGGTAACTGGAACGCGGCGCGGTGTATCCGTCCGGCTCGCCGCCGTCCTCGGTCCGCCGCTCCGGCTGGCCGGCGGAATCGCGCGGCACGGCACGGGTGTCCGGCGCGCTGCCGGGAACGGTCAGCGCAAAGAAGATGCTCGGAAGGAGCAGAAGAACCGTCAGGCCGAACGCGCCGCGGATGCAGAGTTTCGCCAGGCTGAATCCCCGGATGTAGTCGCGGACCGCCGAAAAGACGACCAGGAGGAGGAAGGCCCCGATCGCGATGAGGCTGATCGTCAGAAGCGAGGCGTCGCCGTTTTCACCGGCGCTCTCGCGGACCGCGTCGACCGCACGGCCGTAGAGGAACGGAACGAAGCGGCAGACGGTGTCGGCGCTCATCACCAGCGAGAAGAGTCCCAGAATCCCCCAGAAGAGGAGACGGGTCATCCCGTGGTACTTGCCGAATTCCCCGACCGTCGCCCCGTTGATCTCCTTCGGGACCGAAACGACCGCCAGATGGAGTTTCCGGCGGCTCCAGACGAGCGTGGCCATCATAAACGAAAAGAGGGAGATTCCCAGCCACATCAGCGACAGGAACCATTCGCCCAGGTTCCCCGCCCGATTGAAGTCGAAGAAGGGGAAGGCCTCTTCGCCGGCCTGTCCGGCAAGATCCGAATGAAGATAATAGAGGCGGAGAATCCCCGTCCACGCGGCGGACGCGAGAAGGAAAACGGAGGCGTAGACGCAGATATTTTTCGGTACCCAGAAGCGCCCGTGCATGTCATCTCCTCTTGGCTCGGAAAAAACGGCTTTTTCTCATAACCGGCATAATCACCCCTAACGGAGCCGGAATTCATTATAATCAGAACAACACGACTAATCTTTTAAAAACGATTTTCCCTAACAGAAAATCAAAGGATATTTTCGCTCAAAAGCCGCATAACCGTCACAACCCGCTTTTTCCAACTTGACCGGAAGGCCGGAATTAGGTTACTATCCGCCGAAAGAGCGGCCGGACCGAATTTCGGCGCCGCGGAACGTTTCAGATGACAAAAAAGAGACTCCCTTTCAGCCGACGCGCCTTTCTCGTCCAGGGGCTGGCCCTCCTGGCGGGATGCCGTTCCCTTCCGAACCTGCCGCCCCTCCCATTTCACGACAGGGAAGAAGACGGGGAAAACGCCCCTCTTCTGAACGTCGGGGGTGAAGTGAGCGAAATCAGGACGACGCACAACTGGCGTTTCATGGCGGTCCGCAGCCGGACGCGGAACGACGATGCCGCGGGCACCGGTGCGCCGATGTTCGGCACGAATCTCTCGCTCTACAACATCGAGTTTCAGCGTCCGCTCCCCTGCCCCGAATTCGGGTTCGACACGTTCGAAAACCCGGCGGCGGTCGCTTTCACGCCGAAAGCCGAGGCGTGCTATGTCGTCAGCGGCGCTTCGGGCTACGGGCCGGGCGCGGGGAACATCGCGGTCGACCGGATCCCCCTTGCCCCGCCGAAAAAGGAAAAAATCGAGCCGTTCCATCTGGAAGACCCGGACTGGATCGACGCGTTTCTCGGCCCCGCCGGCGACTGGCTCGCGGTTCAGACGAAAGAGGGAACCTGGAGTTTCCGCGACCTTTTAAGCGACCCGATCAAGGAAGTCCGTTTTCCCGAAACGTATCAGTCGAAATCGGGCGAGACGGAAACGCGGGTCGCCCGGGTTCTGGCGATATCACCCGACGGGATGCTCGCCGCCGCGCTGATGGCGCCCGCGCCCGGTTCGGGGGAAGAGCAGAACCGGACGATCGCGGTCTGGGACCTCTCGACCGCCCGCTCGATTCCGGTCGAAAAAGCGAAGAAACTCCCGCTCGAGGCGCTCTTCGTTTCGGAATTCCGCATCCGCGACAACGCCTCGGGCCGGATCTGCGCCTTCTCGCACGACGGGCAGATGCTGGCGGTCCGGAACAAGGAGAAATACGTCGGAATCTGGCAGACGGCGGGGGGGAGAATCCTCGCCGAGTTCGGGGAGCACCGCCAGCCGGTCACCGCGCTGCAGTTCACGCCGAACAACGCGAAACTGGTCGTCGGCACCGGCGGGAACAACGGACGGCTCATCGTCTGGGATGTCCGGAAAGGGCGCCTTCTGCGCACCTACAACGATCCGGCCAAAGAGAGCCGGAGGATAACAGCCATACAAACTTCCCCCGACGGCAACCTGGTCTATTTCGGCAACGATCGGGGGAACGTCAATCAGTGGGAATACCAGTCGAAATCGGAAATGAAGAAGGCCTAGTCTTCCATCACTTCCTGTTCGCGCGCCTTGGCCAGTTCGGTGGCGCTGTCTTCATACTTTTTGGTCAGGTCCTGAATGTCGGCCTTCGCCTTATCGCGCTGATCTTCGGAAATCGTTTTGGCCTTCTCTTCGGTCTCGACCATCTTGTTCCCGTCGCGGCGGACGTTGCGGATCGCGATCTTGGACTCTTCGGCCATCTTGCGGATCGTGGTGACCATCTTCTGGCGGACTTCGCGCGAAAGGGGCGGAATGTTCAGGCGGATCACTTTGCCGTCGTTGTTCGGAGCGTACCCGAGTTCGGAGTTCATGATCCCCTTTTCAATGTCTTTCAGGGTCGAGGCGTCGAACGGACGGATCAGGATCTGAGTCGGCTCGGGGCAGGCGACCGTGGCGACCTGTTTGAGGGGGACCTCTACGCCGTAGGCGATCACTTTCACCGAATCGACCAGACCGGGGTTCGCCCGGCCGGTGCGGATACCCGCCAGCTCACGCTTGAGCTTGGCGATCGACTTTTCCATGCGGTCTTCGACGTCAAACAGAATTTCTTCAGTCGTCATACTTCGGTTCCTTTATGCTGATGGTCGGTTTTGGGCGGCGGGAAAAAGGCGCGGAAGGGGGCGGTCCGGGCCCGCGGCGCCCTCTCATTCTATCCGTTTGCCGGCCGGATGAAAAGAGGTTCTTTTCATTCCGCGGACGCGCGGTCCGAAATGATGGTGCCGATATGTTCCCCCTTGGCGGCGCGCAGAAGGTTCCCTTCGGTCCGGAAGTTGAAGACCATGACCGGCATCGAATGCTCGGCGCATTTGGCGATCGCCTCCTGATCCATCACCTTCAGGTGCTGGTGGCTCACCTCGTCATACGAGAGGTGGTCATAGAAGACGGCTTCGGGATTCCTGACCGGGTCGTCGCTGTAGACGCCGTCGACCTTCGTCGCCTTCAGGAGGATATCGGCGCGGAGTTCGAGCGCGCGCTGCGCCGCGGCGGTATCGGTCGTCACGAACGGAAGCCCCGTCCCCCCGGCAATGATCACCACGCGTCCCTTTTCGAGGTGGTGGTCGGCGCGGCGGCGGATATACGGTTCGGCGACGGAGTCGGCTTTCACGGTCGTCATCAGGCGGGTCGGCTGGCCGAGCGCCTCGACCGCGTCCTGGAGCGCCAGGCCGTTGATCAGTGTGGCGAGCATCCCCATGTAGTGGGCCGTCGCCTCCTGAATCGAGGAGTT
>ONWH01000058.1 GCA_900321495.1 uncultured Planctomycetota bacterium | reverse complement strand
CGACGGCTATACCGACGCCGAACTGCGCGACGCGGCGAAAGAGATTCAAAAGCAGCTCCTCCTCGTGCCGGAGGTGAAACGGATCGTCCTCTGGGGACTTCCCGAGGAACAGATCGAAATCGAGATCTCGCAGGCAAAGATGACCGAGCTTTCGGTTCATCCGATGGTCGTTTACTGGGCGCTGGCCGCTCAGAACCTGAAAGTCAAAGCGGGAGAGATGAGCATTTCGGGCGAACGGATCCGGATCAATCCGTCCGGCGCGTTCGAGTCGATCGAAGAGATTGAAAACGTGATTATTCCCGACGGAATCGACGCGGCGGGACTGGCGCAGCTGGCCGTTTCGGGAGACAATCCGAACCCGATCCTCGAACGGCTCAGCGCCAATAAGGGGAAAGGAACCCGTCAGATCCGCCTGAAAGATGTTGCGACCGTTCGCCGCGTCGCCGTCGACGAGCCTTCGAAAGTGATGCGGGTCAACGGGCAGCGCGCAGTCGTCCTGGCTCTTTCGCCCGTTCCGAACGGCGACGTGATCGAAATGGGCCGGCAGGTTCACGAGCGGGTCGGCGAAATGATGAAGGCGTATCCGGCCGGGTTCCACATTGATACGGTCAGCTACCAGCCGGACAACGTCAATGTGTCGATCCACGCGTTTACGAAAAACCTGCGCGAGGCGATCATCATCGTCACACTCGTCGTGATGATCGCGATGGGGTGGCGCAGCGGCCTGTTGATCACCAGCAGCCTTCTGCTGGTCATTCTGGGAACCCTCTGCGTCCTGGCGCCGATGGGGATCATCCTCCAGCGGACCTCGCTCGGCGCGTTCATTATCGCGCTGGGAATCCTGGTTGACGACGCGGTCGTGGTCGGCGACCTGATATTGGTGCGGATGCAGCGGGGAATGGAAAGGTCCCAGGCGTGTATCGAGGGGGCGCACCGGGCGGCCAACCAGCTGCTCGGCGCGACGATTGTCGGAGCGCTCGCATTCCTGCCGATCTACCTTTCGCCCGACGTGACGGGCGAATACGCAAAAGACATCTTCATCGTTCTGGCGATCTCGCTGATGATCAGCTGGTTCGTGGCGATGCTCCAGACGCCGGTCCTCTATTACATCTTCGTTCGGCCGAAAGAGGGCGCGTCGAAGGACCCCCATTCCGGCCCGATCCACCGTTTTTATCGAGGTCTCCTCGAACTGAACCTGCGGCATAAGACCGTTGCCCTTCTGGGCCTTTTGGCTCTTTTGGTTCTGGCGGGTTACGAGTTTACCAAAGTGCCGCAGATATTTTTCCCGCGCACGATCCGCACCCAGTTCATGGTTGATTACTGGCTCCCCGAAGGGAGTTCGGTCAACGCGGTCGAAAAGGACGTGGCGGAAATCGAAAAGTATATCATGGCGCAGCCGGGCGTGGTCAACGTCGCCTCGTTCCTGGGCGGCGGTCCTCCCCGTTTCTATCTGCCGTACGAGCCGGAGCTGAACAACACCTCCTACGGGCAGCTGGTCGTCAATACCGAGACGGTCGACGACGTCACCAAACTGCTGAAACCGATCGAGGATTGGATCAAGTCGAACTTCCCGCAGGGCGAATCGCGGACCCAGCGGTTCGCGCTCGGCCCGACCACGAAACTCGAACTCGAAGCGCGGTTCAGCGGTCCTGACCCGAAGGTGCTGCACGAGCTGGCCGAACAGGCGAAAGTGATTCTCCGGCAGGAACCGACCGCCAAGTTTGTTCGGGACGACTGGCGGCAGATGGTGCCGACCTGGTCTCCCGCGTTCTCGCAGGCGAAAGGACAGCGGGGACTGATCTCCCGTGCGCAGATGCAGCTGGCGCTCACCCGCGCGACCGTCGGGATTCCGGCGGGTCTTTACGCCGACGGCGAAAACCTTCTGCCGATCAAGATTCGTTCGTCTCAAAACGACCGGAATCGAACCGATGTGCTGCGCAGTACTCCGGTCTGGGGTTTCTCGCCGGCAAGCGTACCGCTGGAAGAGGTAACCGAGAACCTGGGAATTCAATGGGAAGAAGGGTGCATTCGCCATCGGAACCGGATCCCGACGATCACCGTCGGCGCCGATGCCAACGGGGTCGAGTGGACCGCGCTTCTCAAAAAAGTCAGACCGCAGATCGAGTCGATTCCTCTCCCGCCGGGCTACAAACTCGAATGGGGAGGTCAGCAGGAGAAATCGGATACGGCGACCGGATTTCTCATGAGCAAACTCCCGATCGCCCTGATCTTCATGGCGATCATCGTCGTGATGCTCTTTAACGGGCTCCGTCAGCCGCTGATCATCCTTCTGACCTTCCCGTTGGCCTCGATCGGGATCACGTTCGGGCTCCTCATTATGGGGAAACCGTTCGGGTTTATGGCGCTGATCGGCGCGATGAGCCTGCTGGGGATGATGGTCCGCAACGGCGTGGTGCTGATGGACCAGATCGACGAGGAATTGGCGAAAGGGGACGATCCGTATCACGCGGTGGTTGACGCGTCGGTCGAAAGAATGAGACCGGTCACCGTTGCCGCGATGACGGTGATCGTCGGGATGATCCCGCTTCTGAGCGACCCGCTTTTCGGCTCGATGGCGACCGCCATTATGTTCGGGCTGATCTTCGCGACCGTTCTGACCCTCTTTATGGTGCCTATCCTCTATATGATCTTCTTCCGGATCAAGGCGCCGAAACGGCGGCGCCGGAGGATTCGCCGGGCTGAGTCGTAAACAGCCCGGAAAGCAAAAAAGGCGCGGGGCCCTGCGGCCTCGCGCCTTAAGCGCCCTATGGGAGTCGAACCCACAATTGCAGCTTGGGAAGCTGCCGTGTTACCGCTACACTAAGGGCGCGGGAGAGTAAGCCGGGCGCCGAAAACGCTCAACTTACAGCGGTCATTATATCCCTCATTCCTTCTTCCGCAATCCCCCCCGAAAAGGGTTTTTCCATGACTTCGCCTTCCGTACCGCTCGGAATTGCCGGCGGCGGCCTGATGGGATGCTCCATCGCCGCCGCGTTTCTGCGTGCCGGAATTCCGGTTCTTCTCTACGATCTCGCTCCCGAGGCGCGCGCCGCCGTCCCCGGTCGGCTTGCCGCGGAGCTCGCCTGCCAGCTCTCGGGGCGTGCCGAACCGGAACCGGACGAGTCGGCCGAGGCGCGCCGGCGGGTTGAGACTCTTTTTGGCGTTACCGGCGAGGCGGCCGACCTGGACCGCGCCGAGGTGATTCTGGAGACGATCGTCGAAAAGCCGAAAGTGAAACAGAAGTTCTACCGCGAACTTGACCGGCTCTGCGGCGGGGAGAAGCTTCTCCTGTCGAACACCTCGACAATCCGGATCACCGAACTGGCCCGGGGACTGGCGGGGACGGAACACTTCTCCCCCGAACGGTTCTGCGGGTTCCATTTTTTCCATCCGGTGAGAAAACGTTCGCTGGTCGAAATCATCCGGGGAGAGGAGACGGGTTCCGGGACGGTCGGCCGCGCGGTTTGTATAGCGGAAAAGATCGAAAAGGAGCCGATCGTCGTTGCCGACGGTCCCGGTTTTCTGGTCAACCGTCTCTTAAACCCCTATCTGGAAGAGTCGATGACCCTCCTTTTGGAGGGGGTCTCGATCGAACGGATCGCCGGGGCATGCCGGCGTTTCGGAATGGAGATGGACCCGTTTCGGATCATGGACGAGATCGGGCTCGACGTGACGATGCACAGCGGCTGGACCTTCTTCAAGGCGTTCCCCGACTACATTCAGTCGGGGGATCTCCTTCCGGCGATGATCGATGACGGCCGGCTCGGCCGGAAAAACGGGCGCGGGTTCCGCCTCTACGACGGACGGGGAAACTGGTCCGACGAGGGAACCGCCGACGAATGCCTCGCCGCGCTCCTGGCGCCCCTGCGCGCGCGGCATTCCGTGCCCCGGGTCAAAAGCCAAACGGACTTTCCGCTCGGCGCGGGACTCTGTCTGGCCGGCGCCGAAATCACCGACGAGATTCTCACCCTGCGCATTTTTACGTCTGTTCTGACCGAGGCGCGCCGCGCCCTGCGGGACGGCATCGTGTCCTCGCCGGACGAGGCGGACCGCGCGCTGACCCGCGGACTCGGCTTTCCGCGGGAGAAGGGGGGAATCTTCCCCTGGGCCGAAAGCGTCGGCGCCGCGCGGCTTCGGCGGATCTGCCGCGCCTTTGAGACGCTCAACCCGAAATACGCGTGGGACTGACCGTGCCATACGCCCCGCGGGCGCGGGAGTGCTATCCGAGCCGTCCCAGCGCGTCCGAGAAGGCGCGGAACCTCTGATACGCCCTGTCGTAAACGGCGACATGTTCGGGAATCGGTTCCGCGGCGGTTTCGGCGCACAGAAGTTCGTCAATCTTATCGAACGAGTCCCAGATTCCCGTTCCGACGAAGGCCAGGGCGGCGGCGCCGAGCGAGGCGGCGTTCTGCCCGATATTGACCCGGAGCAGATCCATATTGAGCGTGTCGGCGTAGATCTGACGCCAGAGGGGGGAATTCGCCCCGCCGCCGACGGCGATCAGGCTCTTTTCGGTCGCGGCAATCTTTTTGAGCGCTTCCATTACCGCGCGCATATTCATGGCGATCCCTTCCATCGTCGCGCGGATGACATCGGCGCGTGTGTGTGAAAGGTCGAGACCCGCCACTCCCCCGCGCATGTTCGGGTTGGCGTCGAGCAGCGTCCCTCCCGCCAGGGAGGGGTTCAGGAGGAGTCCGCGTGCGCCGGGAGGGGAGAGGGCCGCTTCGGCGGTCATGAGGTCGTAGACGTCCTTTCCGCCCGCCTCGGCTTCGGCGATCAGGTCACGGCAGAAGTGGTCGCGCACCCAGCGGAATGTCGTCCCGGACGAGAAGATCGAAAGAGCCGAGGTGAACATTCCGGGAACGACGTGTGTAAAGACGTAGCTTTTTGCCGCGACGTCCAGGGTCGGGTGCGAGTCGCACAGCGCGATCCACGACGAGGAGCCGAGCGACGTGTAGATACGCCCCTTCTTGAACGAACCGGCTCCGAGCGCCATGCACGAGTTGTCGACCCCGCCGCAGCAGACGAGCGTGCCGGTCGAAAGGCCCAGAAGTTCCGCCCCTTCGCGGGTGAGGGGGCCGAGAGGTTCGGTCGAGGGAACGATTTTCGGAAGAAGCGCCGGATCGAGCCCCGTGGCGCCGAGGAGTTTCGCCGAGTAGTCCCACCCTTCCAGGTCGTAGGCGCCGGATCCGGAGGCGTAACTCGGGTCGGTGGCGCGCACACCGGTCAGGCGGTAGTTGATGTAATCCTTCGTTCCGAGAATGATGTCGGCCCTGCGCATCATCTCCGGTTCATGCTTCAGGAACCAGAGAATCTTGAAGACGGTGTAATGCGCCGCGGGGAACCCGTTCCCGGTCGTCATGTACCATTCGGTCGGATCGACTTTTTCGAAGAACGCCGCCGCCTCTTCTTCGGCGCGGCGGTCCGACCAGATCGGCGTTTCTTCACGCAGCAGATTCCCCTCTCTGTCGAGCGGGACCGTTCCGAGACTGTGCCCCGAAATCGCCGTCGCCGCCACGTCGCGCGGGTCGGTTTTCGTCTCGGCGATCAGCCGCCGGGTACTTTCGGCCACCGCCCGGAGCCAGTCGTCCGGCTTCTGCTCGATCAGGCCCGGACCGGGGGTCGCGGTCGGATAGGAGGCGAAGACCGAGGCGATCAGCGTCCCGTCGCTGTCAAAGAGG
The DNA here is from genome assembly GCA_900321495.1 of uncultured Planctomycetota bacterium. GTDB lineage: Bacteria > Planctomycetota > Planctomycetia > Pirellulales > Thermoguttaceae > RUG695. Next base: position 7,980 of record ONWH01000058.1, on the reverse strand, counting down.
GTGGCCTTGTTCCCGCCGGTTCCCAGGTCGTGCGCGATGATTTTTTTCGACATAACTCTTCCGCTTTCCAGTTGAGGGTGAATCGTTTTTCGGGGAATCGCCCCCTCATTTTAAGTCTTCGTTTCACCCGGTTCAAGACCCGAGTGCGCCGCGCGCCGTTTTGACAACGGCCCGAAAGATGATAGAATGATGGGGAAGCGCCTGTTTTTTTCGCGCTCCGGGTCCCTCTTCCCGCCGGGACCCGGCCGCGTCGCCCGGTCCGGCGTTCGGACCGCGGAAATTTCGAGAAAGGATTCCCCGATCATGAAGCCGACTTCCGAAACCCCGATGATGCGCCAGTACCACGAGGCCAAACGCGCGGCGGGGGACGCGGTCCTTCTCTTTCGGATGGGGGATTTTTACGAGCTCTTCTACGACGACGCTTACAAAGCCGCCAGTATCCTGGGCCTGACCCTCACCACACGCGATCGGAATAAGGGACCCGATGCCATGCCGATGGCGGGGTTCCCCCATCATCAGCTCGACCTCTACATGGCCAAGCTGATCGGCGCCGGACAGAAGGTGGCGGTCTGCGATCAGATGGAGGATCCGAAGAAGGCCAAAACGATCGTCAAGCGCGAAGTGACCCGCGTGGTGACTCCCGGCACGGTGACCGACGAAGCGATCCTCGATCCGAAGACGAGCAACTACCTGGCCGCGGTCGCCCTTCCGGCGAAACCGAAACTTGTCTCACGCGCCGGGAATTTCGACTTCGACGCCGGGGAAAAGGCGCGCGCTCCTCAGGACAGGATAGATCCGGCACAGCCTGCCGGGGTCGCCTGGGTCGAGCTGTCGACCGGCGAATTCACGGTGGCGGAGGTTCCGTTTCAGGAGGCGCTCGATCTGCTGGCGCGGATCCATCCGGCGGAGATTCTCATTCCCGAACACTGCGCGGCGTTTTTCCCCGACCGGCACGAAGGGGTGATGCGCACGCTCCGTCCCGACTGGACCTTTGCCCTGCGCGCGGCGGTCGAAAGTCTCCACACGCTTCTTCATGTCAACACGCTCGAAGGGTTCGCCCTCACACCGGAAAGCGACCCGCTTGCCCTGGCCGCCGCCGGAGGTGTGTGCGCCTATCTGAGTGAAACTCAGAAAGATTCGCTCGGCTGCATCGAAACGCTCCGGAAATATCATCCCGCCTCGCAGCTCGAGATCGACGAGGCGAGCCAGCGGAGCCTCGAAATTCTCCGCAACAGCCGGGACGGGCGGCGGGAAGGCTCTCTTCTGGACGCGGTCGACATGTGCAAAACGCCGATGGGGAGCAGGCTCCTCGCCGCGTGGCTGGCGTATCCCCTGACCGATATCGCGCAGATCGCCGCACGGCAGGACGGCATCGAAGAGCTGGTCGGCGCCGCCGAAACGCGCGAGTTCATCCGCAGACAGTTCCGTTCGGTCTTCGACCTGCCCCGGATCGTTACCCGCCTGGCCCAGCGGCGTGTTACTCCGCGCGACCTGGTCTCGATCCGCAGGACGCTCGACATCCTCCCCGGTCTGAAAGACCGTCTCGAAGGGGCGTCCGCCGCCCTTTTGAAAGAGCATGCCGCGCATATCTTTCCGCTCGAAGAACTCGCCGGCGAACTCCGCCGCGCCCTGGGGGACGAGGTCCCGCTTAACTTTCGGGACGGCGGATTCATCAAACCGGGATATGACGCGCAGCTGGACGAATACCGCGGGCTCCAGTCGGGGGGGAAGCAGCGGCTTGCCGAATTCCAGGCGTCCGAAATCCGCAAGACGGGGATTCCGACTCTGAAGGTCGGCTACAACTCGGTTTTCGGGTATTACATTGAGGTGACACGGGCACAGGCCGATAAGGTTCCGGCGGACTATATCCGCAAACAGACCCTCAAAAACGCCGAGCGCTATATCACCGAAGAGCTGAAAGCGTATGAAGAGAAAGTTCTCGGCGCCGCCGAAAACGCCCTGGCGCGTGAATTCGAGCTTTTCCAGAGTCTGGTCCAGCTGGCCGCCGGTGAGCGTGTGTGTCTGCAATCGACCGCGTCGGCCCTTTCGCACCTGGATGTCCTCTCGGCGCTGGCCGAGGTTGCCGCGCAGCGCGGCTACTGCCGGCCCCGCCTGGTCGAAGATCCGGTCCTGCATATCAAGGAGGGGCGTCATCCGGTTCTGGATGCCGCCGATCCCGGCTCGTTCGTGCCGAACGACGCCGACTGTTCCCCCGGCGGGGCGATGATCCACCTGATCACCGGGCCGAACATGGCGGGGAAGAGTACGTATATCCGCCAGATTGCGCTGCTGGTTCTCCTGGCGCAGACCGGTTCGTTCATTCCCGCCGCCGATGCCGAAATCGGGATCACCGACCGGATCTTCGCGCGGGTCGGCGCTTCGGACGAACTGACGCGCGGGCTGAGCACCTTTATGGTCGAAATGATCGAAACGGCGCGCATTTTAAACGGCGCGACCCGCCGGAGTCTGGTGATCCTCGACGAGATCGGCCGGGGAACGAGTACCTACGACGGGATCTCCCTCGCCTGGGGGATCGCCGAAGCGCTCAGCCGCCGGCCTCCCCTTCCGGGCGGTTCGGCCCCGGCCGAAAGGGAAACGCCCTGCCGAACCTTCTTCGCGACGCACTACCATGAACTGACGAAGCTTCCCGATACCTGTCCGGCGGTCGACAATCTGAACGTGGCGGTCCGCGAATGGGACGATGAGATCGCGTTCCTGCATAAGATCATGCCGGGACCGGCGGACAAGAGCTACGGGATCCACGTCGCGCGCCTGGCGGGGGTTCCCAAACCGGTGATCCGGCGCGCCAGGGCGATCCTCGACTCGCTCGAAGCCTCGCACCTGAACGCGGCGCGCGAGGCGCTGGCCGGCGCGCTCAAAAGCGCGGCGGCGCTCCCGTTCGACGCGCCCGAAGGGGGCCGGCCGGCGAGACGGGGAAAGAAGGCCGTGCAGTTCTCCCTCTTCGGTCCGGAAGACCATCCGCTGGTCAGCGAGCTGCGCGAACTCGACGTGGAAAATCTCACCCCTCTGGAAGCGCTCCGCCTGATTGCCCGCTGGAAGGAAGAGCTCGGCTAGTCCGCCCGGACCCACGCGCGGCGCTCCGCCGAACGGCGTACCGCGTCCAGGAATTTCTGAATCCTGATTCCCTGACGCAGGCCCGCCTCGGGTTCGATTCCCTTTTCAATGGAGGCGGCGAACTGCGCGATACACGCCGCGTGCGCGCGGACCCACCCCGCGGCCGATTTGGGGGAAGGGAACCCGGTGTGCGGCTCTGTATAGCGCGCGCCGGCGGCAAGACGGGTCCAGCCCGCCTTCCCCGCTGCGTCATAGTAGTCGAGATAATGCGCGTCCATCAGTGAAAACCGGACGGCGCCCTTCTCCCCGTAGATTTCAAGAAACATCTCGTCTTCGCTCCCCGTGGCGAGTTTCGTGCCGCTGATCAGCCCGCGGGTGACATGGCCGCTTTCCGGGTCGGCTGTGCGGGTCTGGACGGTGAACGCGTCTTCGGCGAGGACCGCGCGTTCCTTTCCCGTCTTCGGGTCGAACCGGTCCGGGTAGGCGATGACCGATTCGGCGCAGACTTCGTCGGGGAGCCCGATGAGCCAGTCGGTCAGATCGGCCAGATGGGACCCCAGGTCGAGAATCGCCCCGCCGCCGGCGTCGAACTTCCATTTGTATGGCACATCGGGCGCGGCGTTGCTCGAATGCTGATACGCCGCGCGGTATTCGAAGATCCGCCCGAGCCGCCCCTCGCCGATCAGGCGTTTGGCAAGGATCAGCGCCGGAATGAAACGCAGATGAAAGGTCATCATGCCGACCTTTGTGTAGAGGGGTTCGCCCGCGGCGCCGGTCCGGCCGAGCGCCTCTTCGACCCGGAGCGCTTCGTCGAGCGACGAGGTGAGCGGCTTGTCGCAGTAGATGTGCTTGTTCTGCCCGATGGCCGAAAGGAGAGGGGCCAGGTGTTCCCGGTTCGGCGTGCAGATATGGACTGCGTCAATCTCCGGATTTTCGGTAATCTGCCGCCAGTCGGTGACCCCGCGGCAGCCGAGCAGCTCGGCCGCCGCGGCGGCCGTCTCGGCATGCGCCGTGGCGACATGTGTCACACGCGGCCGGATCAGAAGGCCGTGTGTGTAAAAGGGGAGCGTCCGGTATCCGAACGCGTGAACCTTCCCGATCATTCCGAACCCGATGATTCCGACCCGCAGCTCACTCATTTTCTTCTCCTGAAAGGGCGCTTTGCCCCGGAAGGGGCGCAATAAAAAACGGCATCCCCTGAATCGTCCCGCACGGGGAGTTCAAAGGATGCCGTTTCGGCCGATTTTCCGTCACTCTTCGCCGTCGGCGGTTTTGACCACGCCGGCGTCTTCACTCGGAACCGGTTTGACGGCGATCAGCGCGTCGTCTTCGTCGACGTTCATGACGCGGACCCCCTGCGTATTGCGCCCGACGATGGAAATGTCGTCGACCGAAATCCGCTGAATCTTTCCGCGCGCGGTCATCATCATCACTTCCCCGCCCTCGGTGACCGGGACGATGGCGATGACCGGACCGTTCCGTCTGCTCGTCTTGATGTCCTTGATCCCGCCGCCGCCGCGCCGCTGTACGCGGTAGGAGCGGGTGGAATTGATGTCGTCGGCTTCGTCCGTGTCCGGTTCGGCGGACGCCTGCCCGAGCGCGTCGTCATCGTCGGGGAGCGGCTCGCTTCCGGCATCGGCCGGCGCGTTCGGACCGAACGGAGTGCGTTTCCCGTAGCCGTTGGCGCAGACGGTCAGGAGTGTGGCGTTCTCGTCGGCGACGACCATCCCGACCACCGAGTCGCCGCTGCGCAGCGAGATCCCCTTGACCCCGCTCGAGTTGCGCCCCATCGGACGGACGTCGGACTGCCGGAACCGGATCGCCTGACCCTTGGCGGTCGACAGGAGAATCTCGTCGTTCGGACCGCAGACGCAGGCGTCGATCAGCTCGTCCCCTTCGCGGAGCTTGATCGCGATCAGCCCCGCTTTGAGCGGACGGCGGTACGCCTTCAGGTCGGTCTTCTTGACCAGGCCTTTTTTCGTCGCCATGATCAGGTAGTGCTCGGGCAGGTCGTAATCCTTGATCGCCAGGCAGTCCTGAATCACTTCCCCCTCGTCGAGGTTCAGCAGATTGACCAGCGCCCGCCCCTTGGCGTCGCGCGACAGCTGCGGAAGACCGTAGACCTTGTGCCAGTAGACCTTCCCCTTGTTCGTGAAGAACATCAGGAAGGCGTGGGTGCTCGCCACGAAGAGATGGCTGATCGGGTCTTCGTCGTCGGTTTTCGCTCCCTTGAGCCCTTTTCCGCCCCGGTTCTGGATCCGGTATTCGATGACCGGCGTCCGCTTGATGTAGCCGCCGGCGCTGATCGAGACGACCATCGTCTCTTCGTCGATGAGCGATTCCATATCGATATCGGAGAGCTCTTCGGTGCTGATCTCGGTCCGGCGCTTGTCGCCGAACTTCTTTTTGACCTCGATGAGGTCTTCGCGGATGATCGCCAGAATGTTCTTTTCGTCGGAGAGGATCCGGCGGAACTCGGCGATGTCGGAGAGGAGGGTCTGATACTCGCCGCCGAGTTTTTCCTGTTCGAGGTTAACCAGCTGGCCCAGCGTCATCTTGAGAATGGCGTCGGCCTGGACCGGGGTGAGGGAGTACGTCTCGGCAGCCTGACCCCCGCGGTTTTCGACGAACGCCTGATAGCCCTCGTCCCCCAGGGCGCGCCGCAGGAGGGCGGCGGGGGACTGAATCTGCATCAGACGCTCTTTCGCCTCCTGTTGGGTCGCGCTGGTGCGGATGACGCGGATCACCTCGTCAATGTTGGCGTGAGCGATCAGGAGCCCTTCGACGGTATGCTGGCGTCTGAGCGCCTTGTTCATCAGGAAGAGTGTCCGGCGGCGGATCACCGAGATCCGGTGCCGGATGAACTCTTCGATCATCTCTTTGAAGGTGAGCACGCGCGGCTTGCCGTCGACCAGCGCGAGCATGATGATCGAGAAGGTGTCCTGCAGGGGCGTGTATTGATAGAGCTGGTTCAGGACGATTTCCGGATCGGCGTCCCGCTTCAGGTCGAGAACCAGGCGGACCGGTTCGTTGAGGTCGGATTCATTCCGGATGTTCGAGATACCGGTGATCTTCCCCTCGTTGACGACCTCGGCGATTTTCTCTTCGATGCGGTCGCGCGCCTGCTGGTAGGGGATTTCCGAGACAATGATCCGCGAGCGTTTGCCGTTTTCCTCAATCTTGGCGCGGGCACGCACCACAACGCTCCCCCGTCCCTGCAGATAGCCGCGGCGGATGCCGCTTGTCCCGCAGATGATTCCGCCGGTCGGGAAGTCGGGGCCGGGACAGATTTTCAGGAGTTCAAACGGAGAGACGTCGGGATCGTCGATCACGGCGATCGTCGCGTCGCAGATTTCACCCAGGTTGTGGGGCGGGACACTTGTCGCCATCCCGACGGCGATCCCGTTGGCGCCGTTGACCAGAAGGTTCGGCACCTTCGACGGGAGAACCGTCGGTTCCATGTTCCGCTCGTCGTAACTGGGGACGAAGTCGACCGTGTCGAGGTTCAGGTCTTCCAGGAGGGCCATCGCCATTCCCGAAAGGCGCGCCTCGGTATACCGCATCGCCGCGGGGGGGAGCCCGGCGATCGATCCGAAGTTCCCCTGCTTGTCGACCAGGACGTAGCGCATGTTCCATTCCTGCGCCATGCGGACCAGAGTCGGATAGACGATCGCTTCCCCGTGCGGATGGTAGTTGCCGCTCGTGTCGCCGGAGATCTTGGCGCATTTGATACGCGCCGACCCGGGACTGAGGTTGAGATCGTTCATCGCGACCAGGATGCGCCGCTGCGAGGGCTTGAGCCCGTCGCGCACGTCGGGGAGGGCCCGGCTGATGATGACGCTCATCGCGTAGGTGAGGTAGCTCCCTTTCATCTCTTCCTCGATCGGCATCTGCAGCAGACGCGTGCCGTCGGGAAGGTAGAGCTGCCCGTCGGCACCGACCTGCGGGACGAGCGGGCTGACCGGACCGCCGCCGGAGCCGGGCGCCGGACGCGGATCGGGATTCTGCCCGGAGTTGTTTTCCTGGTTGTCGCCTTCGGGAGGAAGATTGGTGTTATCTGATGACAAAGGGCACCCCCTGAACTTGGAAGCTGCGGACGCGCAAGCGCGTCCGGCGCCGGTGGTTTTTTCGGGCGGACGGCATTTTCGGCGCGCCGGAAGACCTGCGGAACCGGCCCGGAGGAGCGCCTTCTTATAATGACGATACCGCTATATAATATAATAGGGTCATTATACCAGAATCAGGGATTTTTAAAAGAGTCCTTTCCCCCTTTTCGGGGCGGAAAGGCGCTCTTTTTTCACCTTTTTCACCGACTTGAAGGGGGCAAGCGCACGGTTCCCTTTCATTATTTCCGCCGGACGGTATAATTCAGACCTGGAGGGGCGGCCTCCTTGAAGGATTTATTCATCATTTTTCCCCTGTCGGTTTCGGTTTACGAAAAGTGTAGTGTCCGCGGGGCGGTTTCGTGCCCCGTCTGTTTCCCTTTTCGGCCCGCGGAACCGGCGCTGTTTTCGAGTGAAAGTTTATTATGCCTCTTTTGATCCTCCGCGTGATATTCCTCGTTGTTACGGCCGGGATCGGAATCTTCATCGTCCGGACCGGGAGCATCGGGAGTGATATCGACCTGAATCTGAAATCGTTTTTCGCCCTCTTGGTCCTCGCGTTCGGCGTGATCGGACTCGATATGGCGTTCCCCAAAAAGAAGGTGGCGCTCATCAGCGCGATCTATTTCGGTCTTCTGATCGGGCTGGTGATGACGTTCTTTTTCGCCACGGCGCTCGAACCGTACTTCGTCAACGACGAAACGGGGGCCCTGCGCCGGAGCGTCCTGACCGTGATGCTCATCTTCTTCAGTTATTTCGGGGTCAGTTTCCTCTTCCAGACGCAGAACGATTTCCGCTTCAT
>ONWH01000268.1 GCA_900321495.1 uncultured Planctomycetota bacterium | reverse complement strand
GCGACGTCGCCGACGATAATCTCGGCGCCGGTCGTCCCGTCGTACACCTTGTCGGCGACCGACGAGCCGCTGACGGTGAGCTGCAGCGGCACGATGTCGCCGGTGACCAGGAAGATTTCCTCTTCGCCCGTTTCGGTTCCGGCGGCGACATAGAACGTGTAGCTGCCGGCGTTGCGGTAGTTCAGGCTGTCGGACCACGACCGCCCGTCTTCGGAGTATTTCGCGCCCGTCACCCGGTCGTTGAACGCGACGGGCATCTGGACCTCGCCGTTGAAGGTGACCGTCGTCCCGTAGGCGTAGGCGAGCTGCTGCAGCGCGCCCAGGTCGAGCGCGCCGCCGTAGTAGCGGCTGTTCCCCGCCGCGTCGTATTCGGTCGTGTTATACGCGGGATTCCCGGCGGCGTAGGCCTGATTCTGCCCGTAGAGTGTATAGCCGTCGGCGGCGAAAAGGTCGCCGCCGTCGTACCGGATGAAGTTCGTCCCGAACGCGACGTCGGAAAGGTTGTTGTCGCCGTCAACAACGATGCCGGCACCGAAACTCGAGACCGCGCGCCCGTCGATCACGATGCTGTTGTAGAAATGGACCGCCGCGCCGTCCTCGCCGCGGACCGCGCTGCGCGTATTGTTCGAAATCGTAACGTTCGTCGCCGTGGTGGTGCTCCCCGCCGCGGCGGAAATCCCCTGCTCGTTCCCCGAAATGACCACGTTGACGAGCGAAAGCTCGCCGCCGTGGTTGCGGATCGCGCCGCTCGGAGCGGTGTTGTTCACAAAGAAGGAATTCGCCACGCTGACCGAGGCGCCGTCCCAGACGTAGAGCGCCCCGCCGTAGGTTCCGGAGGCGTTCCCGCTGAAATACGAACCGGTAATATCGGCCGTCGCCTCGGTGCTGACGAAGATCCCGCCGCCGTGTGTCTTGGCGGTATTGTTCACAAAGTTCGAGTCGGTCACCGTCAGGTGCGTTTTCGAAAAGACATGAACGGCGCTGCCGAACTGGCCGGAATAGGAGTCCGAAATGGTCACGGCATTCAGCGTCAGATCGCCGGCAGAGTAAATCGCGCCCCCCTGTTTCGAGTTGTAACCGTTCTCGATCGTCAGGTTGCTGAGCGTGACGCTCCCCGAGCCGATTTCAAACGCCCGGTCGCGTCCGCCGGCGTCGATCGAGATCTGGTCGCCGCCGTTGACGGCGAGCTCGTAAACCGAGTTGACCTGAAGCGCCCCGCCGGTGAGGGTGATCTTCCCGGCAAGCCCTTTGGCGAAGGTGACCTCCGCCGGACCTTCAAGCGACTCGGCGTAGGCGATCGCTTCACGGATTGAGTTCAGATGGTCGGTCGCATCGACGACATCTTCGAGGGTAGTGACGACAAGGCCCGAGTAGTCGGTATCATCGGCGGTCGCCCACGGCGCGGCGGTCAGAAGGGTACGTTCTTCGAGACTCTCGAGTTGAAAACGGCGATTTTTCAGAAAATTCACGGCGAAACTCCTGTAATACTAAAAATATTTAAAAAATAAAAAAATTGATTTTTTCCTTGTTTTTTCGTTTCCCGGTTTCCGGAAATTTCGGACTGAGTGTTTCTTTCACCGGAGGGCGGAGCTTCCCCCTCCCGAAAAACACTCTCATAATATCAGAATTATATAACTCCTCCCTGGAAATATAATGGGGCAGAAACAAAAAAATCCTGATTTTCTTCAGAATTTGGTTGTCCTGCCTCTCTGGTCCCGGTTTTAACGGTTAAATCGAAGAAACCGTCTTAAGTCTGATTAATAGTAACTGCTGCAATATGAGCGCCGCTTATACTTTACAGGGCGTGCGGAAAGGCGTTTTTCAGCCCACAACAACAACAACAACAACAACAACAACAACGATGGTGATTATAATATTGCACAGATACAACACTAGACAAATTATTTAGATACGATTATCAGGACATACGCCAGCCGACCGAAGTGCGGGGATAGAAATCTTCTTAAAAGTTTATTTTATGTCCTTAAAATCAGCCGCATGTGGGGAAGCCGCAGGGACGCCGCCATGGAAAGCAGTGTGAAAAGCGGAAGATCGGGCGGAGGAATTCTCATGAGATTCCCCGCGGCATTCTCATCGTTTTTTATCAGACGGACGGATCGATCAGCTCGGCTTCGAGATTGACGCCGAACCTTTTCAGCTCCTCCTGAGCGTCGGCCAGCACCGCCTCGAAGGTCTTCATCTCCTTCGCCGATTTGAGCGGTTTGACCGGGAAAATAAGCCGGATATTCTTCTTTTTCAGACCCGCAAGGTCGCCCAGACAGTCGGCCAGCGCGTCCCAGTTCCCGCCGAAATAGGAGGGGAACCGCAGCTTCCGGGCCAGGAGCGCCAGAAAATCTTTCTTCGGCAGCGGCTCAAGCCCCATGATCACCGTCAGGGTGTCCCGCGTCGAGAAATCCGGAAAATCGGCTCGTCTTTTGATTGTCATTATTCGGTTCCTTTACCTTCGATTCAGCGACATAAATTTGACATAGTTAAATTTTACTGGACGATTTTATTGACCGACGCGAATAAAAGTCTCGTAGTGGTCGGCAGTATACCAGACATCCCCTTTCATCCCGATGACCACGCGCCGCGGGCCGACCGACCGGGGGTTCGTCCGGTGCACGAACTCGGTGTAGTAGTAGCGGTCGCGGCGCGGAAGTTTCCCCTCGTAGTTCCCGAAGACCGACCCGTCATGCCGGTGTTCGTCCTTGTAGCCGGAGGCGATCCGCCGCAGTTCCGCCGTCAGGTCGGTCCGTCCCCCGTTTTCAAGTCTTACCGTGACGGTTTTTCCCCCCTCGGTCATCTTCCGCGCCGCGGTAAAGACGGTCAGGAGGCGCGCCAGTTCCGGGTTCCGGCAGAGGGTCGCCAGCTCGGCGGGACTCTTTCCGTCCGGCGTTTTGAGCGTAACATCCGCCCCGTTTTGAAGGAGGAGCCGCGCGGCATCCTCCTGCCCCGTTACCGCCGCCGCGTGCAGCGGGGTCAGAAAATCGGGCGAGGCATCGACACTGACCGTCTTTTCGGCGAGGATCCCGCCGATCGCGGTCAGATCCCCCGCGGCGGCGGCCGTGTGGAGCGGAGTCCAGGAGTTCTTCCAGCCGGGAACCGACGACTTGACGGTAATCGTCGTGACCTCGTCGTTCCCCCGTTCGGCGCGGTCGACCTGAAATTCGGTCTTCCCCGCCCTTCCGCTCCGGTGCGCGGGCCTGTTCGGGCGGTACTCCCCCGCGGCATAGTAGCGCCGGGGAAGAGTCACCGTGAAGCGGAGCTCGTCCGGCGGCACGTTCGGGTCGGCCGCAGCCCGCCTTTCCGGTTCCGGGCTGCGCTTCTCCGCCCCGGCCGGTTTCGGCTTTTCCGACTCGGCGCGTTCCCACATCCGCCGCTGCGTCTCGTCGGCGCGGCCGGGGCCGGTCTCCTGGCGCGTTCCGTCCGGCTTGATGAAAGGAACCTTGTTCCCCTTTGCCCGGACATCTGCCCCCGAAAGAAGGAGCGCGAAAAAAAGAACGCTCAGCAAAAGAAAAAACGGACGGCAGACAAAGTCTTTTTTCATTTTCATCTCATTTTCATCCCCTCGCAAAACGGATTCGCCGCCCTGCCCGGCGCGGCGCCCCGACAGCGCCATCATATCAGGTTTCCCGAAAAAAGACCAGCTCCCGCCTCCGGAGAGTTCACCGG
>ONWH01000001.1 GCA_900321495.1 uncultured Planctomycetota bacterium | reverse complement strand
GGCGAACCGGATTCGACCGGGCATGTGAAGTGACGGGCTGCGTGTCGTGGTTGGTCAGCGGGCCACGTAAAAAGCCGACTATAAAATCAATTGCCAACGAAAGTATGGCTATGGCTGCCTAAGAAAAGGCAACCCCGATTACGAGTCTTCGCCGAAGAGATGAGCTAATCGGACGTCAATTTCGGATCGTCTTTCGTCACGCCGAACACGCGGAAGATTAAATTCTGTTTTCGGACCGCCTGATGAAGACCGCCGCCGGGCTCGGGCTTCGACAGGCTAAACTCAAACAGGCCGGATACACACGTAGACGCTCCCATGGAGCTGTCACGGGACGCGGGTTCGATTCCCGCCGCCTCCATCCCCGCCGGGGGGCAACCCGGCAGAAGGCTCTTCTCGGTGTCTCCGTTAAGGGCGGAGTAATTTTGAAAGACTGTTTTCGCTGCTCAGGACGTCTTTTGGAATTTTATTTATCCTGAGCACAAGAAAGATGTGGATCTATGAAACTCTATGTCGGCAACCTCTCCTTCAAGACGACGGAAGAGACGCTGCGCGCAGAATTCGGCCGATACGGCACAGTAAAGTATGCCGATATCATTGTCGACCGCGAAACCGGACGATCCAAGGGGTTCGGTTTCGTCGACATGCCGAATGAGGAAGAGGCCAAAAAGGCGATCGAAGCCTGGAACGACCGGGAACTCGACGGCCGGCCTCTGCGCGTCAACGAAGCCCGTCCCCGCGCTCCCCGTCCGGGAGGGGCAAATTTCGGCGGACCGCGCCGCTTCTGATAAGACCTCCGGTCTTTTCAGCCTCATTCAGAAGTAACGAAACCCCTTGCCCCCAAGGGGTTTTTTCATACCGTCTCAGAAAGGATCACACGAAATGACAGACACCGGCAGCAGCCCCCGCGACTTCCGCCAGCACACGGAGCTCGGCGCCCATCTTCTGGACGAAACCCGCCGTCTCCTGGACCTGGCGGTCTGGGAAGACAACGACCGGCGGGGCGACATCACCAGCGCCGCCCTGGTACGCGATTCCTCTTCCGGCCGCGCGCACGTCACCGCGCGGCAGCCGGGAACCGTCGCCGGGGGGCTCCTCGCGCCGGTGGTGCTCGGGGCGGTCGATCCGCGCCTGGCGTGGGAACAGCTCCGCGCCGACGGCGAGACGGTCGCGCCGGGCGACGTCATCGGCCGGCTGACCGGCCCCGTTCGCGAGATGCTCACCGCCGAGAGGCTCCTTCTGAACCTGATGGGACGCCTCTGCGGAATCGCCACCCTCACCGCGCGGTTCGTCAAGGCGGTCGAGGGGACCGGCGCGAAGATATACGACACGCGCAAAACGACCCTGGGCTGGCGCTATCTCGAGAAGTACGCCGTTCACTGCGGCGGCGCGCGGAACCACCGCAGCGGGCTGTACGACGCGGTCCTGATCAAAGACAACCATCTGGCGTTCACCGGCGAAAAGGGGCTCACCCCCGCCGACGCGGTTCTCCGCGCCAGGGAATACGCGCGGCGCTACACCGACGGGGCGGGAAACATGCCGCTGATCGAGGTGGAAGTCGATTCTCTCGAACAGCTCAAAAGCGTCCTGACCGCAGGGCCCGATATCGTCCTGCTCGACAACATGCCGCCGGAAATGATGCGCCGGGCGGTTGAACTCCGCACCGAGGCGGGATCCGCCGCGCAGCTGGAAGCGTCGGGCGGAATCAGCCTCGAGACGGTCCGCGCCGCCGCCCTTTCGGGGGTCGACCGCGTCAGTGTCGGCGCGCTGACCCATTCGGCAATTTCGCTCGATATCGGGCTCGACTGGAACTGACCCTCCGCGCAAAGCCGGGGCATGCCGATTATTTCGGCGCCCGGTTCCGAAAAGGCGCGCCGGGCGCGATTCTGCCGATAACCTAACGGAAGCGCCGCGCCGTTGCGGCGCGTTTCAGCCGACCCGATTCCCTCCCCACCGCAGATTCATGGCGCTCACTCCGGAAGAACAGATCGAATCGACCCTGCGGCGCGCTTCCGCGCTGATCCGGCGCGTCGACCTCGGCGCGGCGCTTTTCACCGCCGCCGCCCTGGCGGTCTTTCTTCTTCTGGGGGGAATCCTTCTCGACCATTTCATTCCCGGCGGAATGCCGGACACGTTCCGCCTCGTCTACTCGTGCGCGGCGGGCGCGGTCCTTTTGGGCGTAACGCTTTGGCGCCTCTACCCCCTGATCCGATACCGCATCAATCCGGTCTATTCCGCCTCGCGGCTCGAAGAGGCCCATCCGCGCCTGAAAAACGCGCTGGTCAACTGGCTTCTGGTCCGCGGCGCGGAAAAGAACCCGTTCGACCGCCCGTTCACGCGCAAGACCGCCGAGGCGCTCCCTCCCGGCGCCGCTTCGGACGCCGTCGACATGCGCCCGCTTGTCCGTTCGGCGTTTTGGTTCATCGGCGCGCTGGCGCTCCTGTCCGCCTATCTGATCGCCGCCGAACGGAGCTGTGTCGTTTCGGCGGCGCGCGTTCTGATGCCGGCCGCCGAAATCGCCCCTCCGCAGCGGATCCGGTTCCGGTCGGTCACGCCGGGAAACACGCAGGTCCGCCGCGGCGAATCGGTCACGATCACCGCCGAATTCGACGATCTGCCGCCGGGCGAGGTCCGGCTCGTCTACGCGACCGCCGACGGGCGGCTGACCGGCGCGCGGCTGCCGATGGAACCGGACTCGAGCCGGACGCTGAGCGCTGTATTCCCCGAAACGGGGGAAGGCGTGCAGGAGGATATCCTCTATGAGATTCAGGTCGCCGACGGCGAAGAGACCGCGGCGCGGTCGGCCGAGTACCGCATCAGTGTCCTTCCGCCCCTCAGCTTCACCGTCGAGGAGATCGCCTGCCGCTATCCGGCGTACACACAGCTCGAGCCGCAGACCGCCGGCGGGGACGGCGATATCGACGCGTGGGAAGGGACCGAGGTCACCCTCACCGCGCGGAGCAACTACCCCCTGGCGCGGGCGGAGCTGATTCCCGACTTCGATCGGCGCGGCGCGCTCAAAATGACGGTCTCTCCCGACGAGCCGACCCGGGCCGAGGTCCGTTTTACACTCGAGCCGGGACGCTGGACGTCGTACCGCCTCTGGTGCGAGGATACCGGCCGGAACACGAACTTCGCCGACCCGGAAGACGCCAGGAGCGGACCGCCGAGCCGTTCGGTCACCGTCCGTCCCGATCCGCCTCCGGTCGCGGTCTGGAACGATCCGCCCCGGGACGCGGCGGCGCGCGTCGCCGAGCACGGC
>ONWH01000305.1 GCA_900321495.1 uncultured Planctomycetota bacterium | reverse complement strand
TTCCCGAGCGAGTCGAGCGCGTCGGTCCGTTCACGCACCTCGGCCGGAAGTTCGGCCATTTCGGCGTTCCCGCCGGCATTGTCGGCGATCGGGCCGTAAGCATCGGTCGCGAGCGTCACGCCCAGGGTCGAAAGCATACCGACCGCGGCGATACCGACACCGTAAAGACCGAGCGAGAAGAGTTTGACATCCTCAAAATTGAAACCGGTGGTGAACCCGAAGGCGAGGATCGTGGCAACGCCGACGATCACAACAGGAGCCCACGTCGAGAACATCCCTTCGGCGATCCCGGCGATGATGACGGTGGCCGGACCGGTTTTCCCCTGGTTGGCGATTGCCTGGGTCGGCTTGTATTCGTAACTGGTGCGGTATTCGGTCCACTTCCCGATCAGCCAGCCGGCGAAAAGACCGGTGACGACCGAAAGACCAGCCCACTTGGCGGTCGAGCCGCTGAGCATGACCAGCGAGATCAGGATCGATGCAACCGTGATCACGACCGAAGGCATATTGACCCCCTTGCCGAGCGCTTTGAGGAGCGTCCCCTGATCGGCCTTTTCGTCGGTCCTGACGAGGTGGATCCCCCAGATCGACGCAGCGATACCGACGGCAGCCAGCAGGATCGGCAGGAAGAGCGCGTTGAGCTGAACGCAGGCTTCCGAACCGAGCGCCGTGAACGCGGCAACCCCCAGTGCGGCGGTCGAAAGGATCGAGCCGCAGTACGATTCATAAAGGTCGGCGCCCATACCGGCGACGTCGCCGACGTTGTCGCCGACGTTGTCGGCGATCGTGGCGGGATTCCGCTTGTCGTCTTCCGGAATACCGGCTTCGACTTTACCGACCAGGTCGGCCCCGACGTCCGCCGCTTTGGTGTAGATACCGCCGCCGACGCGCGCGAAGAGCGCCTGCGACGAGGCACCCATACCGAAGCAGAGCATCACGACCGTGATTTCGGTCAGGCTCATCGTCCAGTTCAGATGGGGGAAGACCCAGTAGAGAGCGCCGAACCAGAGAACAATGTCAAGAAGACCGAGCCCGACAACCGTCAGCCCCATGACCGCGCCCGAACGGAACGCGACCTGAAGACCCTGGTTGAGCGAGTTCTGGGCGCCTGCCGCCGTGCGGCTCGAAGCCCAGGTAGCGGTTTTCATGCCGCACCAGCCAGCCAGACCCGAGAAGAAACCGCCCGTGAGGAACGCCCAGGGGACGATCTTGTTCTGAACGCCCAGGCCCCAGGCCAGAAACATCAGGAACGCCCAGATCACGACGAAGAAGATTCCGACCACCTTGTATTGCTGCTTCAGATAGGCGTTGGCCCCTTCACGGACAGCGGCGGCGATCGACTTCATTTCGTCGTTCCCCTCATCGGCCTGCATCATCGCTTTGAAGAATTTGTAGGCATAGAAAAGGGCGGCGAGAGCTCCGGCCAGCGCCAGGAGCCAGTAAAGGCCGTAAAGGCCGAAGAAACTCAGACGGGCATAGCCGGGATCGGCCTGATCGTCGGTTCCGCAGGCCGCGGCATCGCCTTCGGCGGCGGCAGCCGGTGCCTCTTCGGCGGGTGCCGGTGCGGCTTCGTCAGCGGCGGGAGCGGCGGCATCGGCCTGAGCGTCGGCGGCAACTTCTGCAGCCGGTGCGGCTTCGGGAGCGGCCCCGTCTTGCGCACGCAGGGCGGTAAACGCGAAACAGCCGGCCAGAGCCAGCACGCAAACCGTCCAGCGGAGCGTTTTGGAAAGACTCGATTTCATCATAAATGAATCTCCTTGAACAATATCATCGTGCGTTTTGGTGGAAACATAATCACCTGGAATGCGAACCTAAAATTACAGTATATTATCTTCAATTCTTTCCCATTGTCAAGAAGCGCAGAATAAACAAAATCGTAAATTCCCCTTTCGAAACTCTTTGAAAAAATCCCGGTTTTTTCCTTGACAATCGACAGGCGTGAACTTAATATGGTGATAGTAGCGGTTATCTGGTTTACACCGACGGTTTGACACACAAAAGGGGCGTTTTCCGCCGTTAAGGACGTCCTGTTTTACCCATTGTGCCAATTTCGTGAAAAACCGTTTTTTTCAGGGAAATATCCGTGTGCCGAGCGTAATACTTTCATCCGCATCCCGGACGCTGTCCGGGGCGATTTGAAAAAGCCGGTACAATATCATTCATACAAGGGGGCAACATGTCGCAAGTCATTAACCGAGTTCCGGTTCAACTCTCCGAACTCCTCAAAGAGGACGTCAGCCTTCCGGCCGACCTGGTCATTACCTCATTCCAAACCGACCCGGCTCAGCTCGAAGCGGGAGAGCTTTTCATCTGCACAGCCCGCGACGCCTCCGAGGCCGCCTCTCAGCTTGATGCCGCCCAAAGGCGCGGTGCCGGCGCGGCACTGGTCGACGCCTCTCTTCTTCTTCCCGAAAACGTCTTCGGAAATCTCTATCCGGTCGAAAACGTTCAGTCGGTCCCCGGCCGCGTTGCCCAGGCACTCTACGGGTTTCCTGCCCGGCAGATGAAGTCGATCGCCATCACCGGCACCAGCGGCAAAACCTCGGTCTCCTACATCATCGCCGGGATGCTGGCCGAAAGCGGTTATCCGGTCGGTCTGATCGGTTCGCTCGGTGTCTACGACGGCCGGGTTCTTCTGCCGAACCGCGAAACGACACCCCAGCCTCTTCTGATGGCCGAACTGATGGCCCGCATGATCGCAAACGGCTGCACCCATGTCATCGTTGAGGTTTCGAGCGAAGCGCTCGAACAGTGCCGTCTGGCGGGGATTGCCTTCGACGCCGTCTGCCTGACGAACGTCCGGCGCGATCACCTCGACCTTCACAAGACGGTCGACCTGTACCGCCGCACCAAGATGAAGATCTTCGACTATGTCAAAGAAGACGCGCTGGTCGTCTGCAATCCGAGCGACCGCGTAACCGGGGCGGTTCTCCACCTGATCAAGAACCCGACGATCACCATCGGCATGCATCCGAACGAAGCGATGGTCAACGGAATGCGCGTCGAACAGAACCGCGGCGAGCAGACCTTCTACATCATCGCCGGGAGCGACGCGATTCCGGTCCGCACCAAGATCATCGGCAAAGAGCATATCTGCAACTGCCTGACCGCCGC
>ONWH01000132.1 GCA_900321495.1 uncultured Planctomycetota bacterium | reverse complement strand
TCGATATCGACGTCGTTCTTGATCACGTTGCCGTCCTTGCCGACCAGGATCAGGGTCGGCATGGTGGTGATTCCGTAGAACTCGGACATCGACGGCTGCTTGTTGTCGAGCGACATCTTCTCGGAAAGGTTCGGCCAGGGGACGTTCTTCTGGGCGACGTAATCCTTGTACTTGTCGAGCTCGGTGTCCATGTTGTAGCCGACGATCTCGAATCCCTTGTCGTGGTACTGGATGTAGAGCGCCAGCAGTTCGGGGTACTGGGCGATGCAGGGGGTGACCCAGGTCGCCCAGAAGTTGACCAGGAAGACCTTGTCTTTGAGGACGTCCTGATTGAACTTTTCGCCTTTAATCGTCGTGCCGACGACTTTCATCGGTTTTCCTTCAAGCTCGGCGAAACGCATCAGGCCCATCAGGCCGTTGGCGGCTTCGTTGAGCGTCTGGTTGTCCGACTTCTTCATATCGGCGGCGAACTTGAGGAACGCGTTTTTGATGATCGTCGGGTCTTTCTTTTCGGTCGCCATCTGCTGGACCGGATAGACGATACTCGGAATCATCGTCACGAAATCGGGGTCGCGCAGAACGATTTCGTGGAACTCGTCGATATACTTCTGGAAATCTTCGGGTTTGCCGCCCGACTGGACCACGTTGATGCACCCTTCGTGCAGGAAACTGACGACCTGTCCGTCGATCACCTTCTGGCCCCCTTCGGCTTTGAGCAGGAGCGGGTCTTTCTGAATGGTGCGGACGAACTCTTCGTATTTCGGGAACGATTCCGGTTTCGCCCAGACGTGGTAGTAGAGCATCTGTCCTTTCAGGGCGATCGCCTTGACATACGTCTCGTCGTCGACGTCCATCTTCAGAATTCTGTTCGCGACGGTGTAGACGGTCTGGATCATCTTCTGGACCCAGGCGTTGTATTCCTCTTCGGTATCGAACGTCTGTTCGGTGTTCAGGAGCTTGTTCGCCATTTCGAAGAGCTGGTCGGGCGTCGCGTTTTCGGGAATGACAAATTCGCTCCCGTCCGACTTCTTCGCCGGGGCTTTGGCGCCGGGCGCTGCGGCTTCGGCCTGCGCGCCGCTGTCGCGTCCGGGAAGCCCGGGGAGTTTCGGCTGCGCCGCGAGGTGCGCGCACTGGGAGACCACCATCAGCGCGGAAACGAGGATTCCCGCGATACCTGTTCTGAACGTCATCCGTTTTTTCATCATCCTTTTCCTTGCGTTGTCACGGCTTTCGGAAGCCCCCCGTCCGTTCGGAAAGAGGGGAACGGCAAGCGGGTCCGGCTCTCCCGGTCCCGGGAAAACGTCTTTTCCGATTACCTATTTTTTCTATTTTCTGGGAGAGAATAGAACTTTTTGCTTTTCCTGTCAAGACGAAACCTCAGCCGTAGAGGCGTCCGGCCGCCCAGAGTTCGGCGGTCAGAACCAGGCCGAAAAGGAGCGCCGCCAGACTGTAGAGATCGAATCGGCCGCCGAGCCGGCCGCGGACAGCCTCGAGCCGGTCTGCCGAGTCGATCCGGGCCAGCGGGGCTTTTCCGAAAAACGCGCGGATCCGGTCCGGCGGAATGGGAGCAAGGTCGACGTCTTCCGGCCGCGGATTGACCGAAAAGGCGGCCAGGGGAGCCTTCGTTTCCGCGTCGACGACCCGGTAGGAGCCGGGCTGTCCGGTTCCGGTGAATGAGAGCCGCCCTTCGGTTCCGCCGGCCGTTGCGAGGGATTCCCCGTCGGGAAGGATCACCTCGAGCGGCGTTCCCCCCTTGACCGCCGGCGCGGCGGTTTCGTAGGGCGCGATGTTCAGGGGTTCGTTTCCGCCGGTCAGGACGCGCGCGATCCCGTCGGCCAGGAGCAGGAAGAGCCACGCCCCGTCGCCGGTGGTGATCCGGTTCCACGCTTTCGGGTCGCCCGGCAGATCCGAAAAGGGCGTGGTCGACAGGACAACGCGGCCGTTTCCGACCGGACGCTGCAAAAGAGCGGGAGCGCCGTCGGCGAACCGGAGCGCCGCCGGCGGCGTTTCGGCCCATTCCATCCGCCAGTATCGGTAGACCGGCAGCCGGGTCCAGGGTGCCGACGCCGCGCGGTCGGGCGTGCCGAACCCGGCAAGGAGCGCGTGTGTGCCGGGACCGGGGAGGAGAACCGCCCCTTCGGGCAGATTCACCGTCCGCAGCGGCGTCCCTCCCAGAAGGGGAGCGTACCCGGCGTCCCCCGGCGCGGTCTGTCGGCCGAGGAAGAAGCCCGCTCCTCCGCCGGCGCGCACGAAACGTTCGAGCCGGCCGGCGAGTTCATCCGCGGGAGAGGGCGGATCGAGGAGAAAAACCGCCGCGACATTCCCCTCCGAAAGGGGGTATTCCCGCAGCTCGCCGTACGAGAGGATTTCCGGATCGAACGGCACGCGGCCCGGCGCGGCGGCTTGGAGTTCGACCGCGCTTTTCATGAAAACAGCGCGGGTTTCGGCGGGATCGGGCGCGGCGAAGAGAAGCTTTTTCGGCGGACGCACCTCAAAGGTGAAACTGACGCGGTCGTCGGCGGCCAGCGGGTCGGGCGGCGTCTTGGTGACTGTTCCCTGATAGATCCCGTCATCCAGGCCGCGGAGCGTGAACCGCTTTTCGAGCCGGTTCTCTCCGTCGAACTCCTCCTCGGTAAACGGTTCGGCCGCGGTGATTTCGCCCGCCGGCGCCGCGATCGGCGCGGCGGTCAGTTCGAGCCGGCCCGAGGCGCGGCCTTCCGGCGCAGCGAGGGCGACGCGGATCTCGGCCTCCCCTTTTCCCCGGACGCGCGAGACTGTTACACGCAGGTCGCTCAGGGAAAAGTTCCGGACCGGTTCCGGCGTGAAATCGGCGAAATAGAACCGGATGTTTCCGTCCGCCCCGGCCAGCGCGCGGGTGAGCCGCTCCGCCGGTCCGTCGGGCCAGTCGGCGGCGGCGCGGCCGGCAAGAATGAAGATTTCCTTCGTTCCCGGTTCCGATTCCAGAAGCGCGGCGGCGCGGACGAGCGTGTCGGCGAGCGTCGCGCGCGAAGGCGCGGTTCGGAGCCGCCCGACCGCCTCGCGGGCGGCGAGCCGGTCGACCTGAAACGCGCCCTCCCCGTTTCGTGTATCAAAGACCGCCACGCGCGCGTCGGGAGCGAGGCGGTCGAGGATGGCCAGGCCGAACTCTTTCGCCTCGTCGAGCCGGGTCCGGCCGCTCTTTTCGTAATCCATCCGGAGCGAGGTGTCGAAGACGAGCGCGGCGGCGCGGGCGCCGCCTCCCGGAAGCGAAACGCCGGCGGGCGAAGCCGCATGCCGGACCGGACGCGCCAGCAGAAGGCCGAAGAGAACCAGAACCAGCGCGCGCAGCGCCAGCAGAAGGAACTGTCTGAAACGGAACCGCCGCCTGTTCGACCTGTACCGCTCTTCGAGCAGCCGGAGAGGGGGGAAGACGACGTGCCGCGGCCTGCCCCGGGTCAGCAGATGAATCAGGAGCGGGATCAGGATCGCCGCGCACGCGGCCCAGAGGAACTTTCCGGATGTCAGGCTCATCGCTTTGCGTCCCCCCTACCGGCGCTGGCTTCGCGAGATCAGGTACTCAAAGAGCCCCTTGTCGAACGGGATTCCGGTATCGAGTTCGACGTAATCGATCTTCGCGCCGAAACATTCGCGCCGCAGCTGCGCGCGGAACGTCTCGAGGGCGTCCAAATAGCCGCGCCGGAGCGCGTCCGCGTCGGCTTCGAGCCGCCTGTGTGTTTCGGGGTCTTCGAACTCAACCGGTCCGCGGAACGGAAATTCGGTTTCGGCGCGGTCCAGAATATGAAAGAGAATTACGTCGTGTCCGGCGTGCCGCAGACGCCAGAGGGCGTTGAGGAGCCCGTCCCTGTCCCCCAGCAGATCCGAAAAGACCATCAGCAGCGACGCCTTTTTGAGCAGACCGGCGGCCTGTTCAAGCGCGCGGGGGACGTTCGTTTTGCCGGCGGGCTTTAACTGCGTCAGGGCCGAAAGGATCGCGCCGAGCTGCGAGCGTTTCGACTTGGGCGCGACGCGGCCGAGAAGTTTTTCGTCGAAGGTCAGAAGACCGACCGGGTCCTGCTGATGGATCATCAGATAGGCGAGCGCGGCGGAAAGGGAGACGGCGTAATCGAACTTGGTCGGCAGGCTCGGCTGATACGCGTATCCCATCGACGCACTCGAATCGACCAGCAGATAGCCGGTCAGGTTCGTTTCGGATTCGTATTTCCTGACGTAGTATTTGTCGGTCTTCGCGTAGACGAGCCAGTCGATCCCGTTCGGATCGTCTCCCGGAACGTATTTCCGGTGTTCGCTGAACTCGACCGAAAAGCCGTGCAGGGGACTGGCGTGCAGACCGTGAATGAACCCCTTGACGATGAACTGCGCCTTCAGGTCGAGACGTTTGATCGTCTGGATCGCTTCCGGGTCGAGGTACGACGGGGTTTCCATAGAAAGCGGCTACCTTTTCACGAATTTCGGCGCGGCCGGCAGAGGAACCGATTCGAGAAGTTTTTCGATGATCCGGTCGTTCGTCATCCCCTCGGCCTGCGCCTGGAAGTTCGAGCTGATCCGGTGCCGCAGAACCGGAACCGCCGCGGCGCGCAGATCGTCGATGGCGACCGAATAGCGCCCGTCCATCGCCGCCAGCGCTTTTCCAGCCGCGATGAGGAACTGTCCCGCACGCGGCCCGGCGCCCCAGTCGACCAGCTCACGCACCAGTTCCGGCGCCGATTCGTCACGCGGCCGTGTGGCGCGGACCAGCCGGGCCGTGTATTCGACGACCGGCGGCGAGACGATGACCGAGGCGACCAGCCGCTGAAGACGGAGGATTTGCTCGGCGTTGAAGAGTTTTTTGATTTCCGCGTTCCCCTGCCCGCCGCCGGCCGTCGAGAGGATCTGTTTCTCTTCTTCCAGCGAGGGGTAGTCGATTTTGATGTTGAACATGAACCGGTCGAGCTGCGCTTCCGGGAGGGGATAGGTTCCTTCCTGCTCGATCGGGTTCTGCGTGGCGATCACAAAGAACGGGTCGGGAAGGGGAAGCGTCGCCTTGCCGACGGTGACTTCCCTCTCCTGCATCGCCTGCAGGAGCGCCGCCTGGGTTTTGGGGGGCGTCCGGTTGATCTCGTCGGCCAGAAGGATGTTCGTCCAGATCGGCCCTTTGACAAAGCGGAAATGCCGTTTCCCCTCCTCGTCGACGTCGAGCAGATTCGTTCCGGTGATATCCGAGGGCATCAGGTCCGGGGTGAACTGGATCCGTTTAAAGCCGATGTCAAGTATCCGCGCCAGAGTCGAAACCAGAAGCGTCTTCGCGAGTCCGGGAACCCCTTCCAGAAGGGCATGACCCCGTGTGAAGATCGAGGCCAGCAGGAGCCGGACAACATCTTTTTGGCCGATCACCGCTTTCTGCAGTTCCGACTCGATTTCGGCGCACGCGCGGCGGAACTCCCGGAGAAGATCGCCCGCCGCGGCGTTTGCGCTGTCCGGCGGGGCGGCGTGCCCGCCCGGTCCGCGCGTTGTACCGGAACCGTCCGCCGGCCGCGGCTCGCGGCCGGCGGCGATCTGCGGCGGAACAACGGGCCGGGGGGCCGGGGAGGGGCCGATTTTCGGGGGGAGCGAAGGTGAAGCGTCTTGCATGATTCTGACCCGTTCCGGCTCGGCCGGCAGGGGACCGGGGTTCCGCTGTTCGGGGAAACCCGCCTGCGGCGTCCCTTGGTAGTGACGAAAATACCCTAATATTGATATTGTCTCTTTCCCCTAGAATAAGCAAAATGGCGTTTTAAATCAAGCGGGGAATTTTACCGGTACGCCGCCGTTTCCAAGCCCGGGAGCGGAGCCCGCCGACCCGTCGCAGCGATGAATCTGACCCGAATCTTTCTCCTTCTGACGCTCCTCTGTCCGGCGCTCGGCGCAATCCGTCCGGCCGCCGGCGCGGAGATCCTTTCACCCGAGGCGGTGCAGAGGGCGATCGACGAGGGAACGCGCTTTCTGACCGACCGCCAACGGTCCGACGGCAGCTGGGAAGAGGACGCCTACCGGCAATACGCGCCGGGAACCACGTCGCTCTGCATTTTGGCGCTCCTTTCGGCGGGGATGACTCCCGACGACGGGGCCGTGAGCCGGGGGCTTCATTACATCGAACAGTTCACACCCGAGACGCAGCAGCGGCAGACCTATCCGATCGCGCTTCAGACGATGGTCTTCTGCCAGGCGGACCCCGAAAAGTACCGCGCGCGGATCGAAGAGAATGTCGAAGCGCTCCTGCGCGGGCAGTTCCGGACCGAGAACCCGTACAACGGCGGCTGGTCCTACTCGGATCTCCGGCAGAATTTCAGTTACGCCGCCGCCGACAACTCGAATTCCCAGTTCGCCGTCCTGGCGCTTTACGAGGCGCAGAAGGCGGGGATAGATATTCCCGATGCGGTCTGGAAGGAGATAGAGGAATACTGGATCCGACTCCAGAACAAGGACGGTTCGTGGGGGTACCGCGCCGTCTACGACCGGAAGGGCGGACAGGGGGGCGCCGGCGCTTCAGCCGCGGCCCGCGGAAGCGGAACCGGCACGGGGAGCATGACGTGTGCGGGGATCGTCGCGCTCTGGGTTTCCGACGCGCTGCGCATTTCGGGGGTTTCCTTCTCGGACGGGACGGTCAACTGCTGTGACGACGGCGTTCAGCCGCGCAACCGTGAGCGGATCGAAAAGGGTTTCGACTGGCTGACCGAGCACTTTTCGGTCCGGAGCAATCCGGGAAGCGGCACCTATCTGTATTACTACCTTTACGGGCTCGAGCGGACGGGCCGGCTGACCGCACGCCGGTTTTTCGGCGATAAGGACTGGTACCGCGAGGGTGCCGACTCTCTTTTGGGGATCAAAAACGAGCTTTCCCGTTCGTGGAAGGCGGGCGCCTCGGGCGAGACGCTCGACACGGTCGCGACATCTTTTGCGCTCCTCTTCCTTTCAAAGGGACGCTGGCCGGTGCTCATCTCCAAGCTGCAATACAACACCCCCGGCTCCGATGCGGAGTGGAACAGGCATCCCGACGACCTCGATCATCTGACCCGCCATATCGAAAGCGCCTGGGGAATGAACCTGACCTGGCAGGTGATCGACGCGGACCGGGCGGCCGCCGCCGACTATCAGCAGACTCCGGTCCTTTCGATTTCCGGCCGCGTCTCGCCCCTGCCCGGCGACCCCGCCGCGCGCCGGGCGCTGGCCGGCAGCCTCCGCGCCTATCTCGAGCAGGGCGGTTTCATTCTGGCCGAAGCGCTCGACGGGGACGAGTCGTTCGAGTCGGGGTTCCGCGAACTGATGGCGCTGATTCTGGAAGGGGACGAGGGGGACGGACTCTACCTTCTTCCCGAAGACCACCCGATCTGGACGGGCGAGGCGAAGGTCAGCCCCGCGTATATCCGTCCGCTGTACGGCGCCGATCTGGGATGCCGTACGAGTGTCGTCCTGATTCCCGCCGCGGAGAGCGGCAGCGGCACGGCTTCTCTTTCGTGCCTCTGGGAGCTGGCCGATCCTCTGCGCCGGGGCCCGGACTATGCGGACTCGGTGGAGGAGCGGATCGGCGCCGCTCTGGCGATCGGGCAGAACATTTTGGCCTACGCGACGGGCCGCGATCTGAAAAACAAGGATGAGGCGGCGGAAGAGGCGGCGCTCCGCGCCGACGGGCAGGAGCAGGGGCCCCGCCGCCGGGAGTTTTACGCGTCGATCCTTTCGCTCGGCCGCGGCTCCCCATGCGCGCCCCGCGCGATTCCCCGTCTGATGGAGAAGATCAGCGAAACGATTCCGGTCCAGACCGCGGTGCGGCAGGTTCGTCCCGAGCCGGACCAGCTGGGAAGCGCGCCGCTTCTTTTCTTTCACGGCCGGCAGGCTTTCGCCTTCACGGCCGGGCAGGCGGCGGCGCTGCGCGATTACTTCGCCTGGGGCGGATTCCTCTTCGCCAACGCGGTCTGCGGGAACGGCCCGTTCGCCGAGTCGTTCGAG
>ONWH01000071.1 GCA_900321495.1 uncultured Planctomycetota bacterium | reverse complement strand
CAGGATTATTACGCCTTGAAGCGGTGGCGCGAAAAACATCCCGAGACGAACGAAACGATCGTCGTCGACGGCTTCTACGTTCCGGCCGAGCCCGATTTCATCACGCCGTCCAAGCCGACAAAGACCGATAAAACGACTCCGATGTGGTATGCGCTCAGCGTCAATCGCCTTTACGGTCAAGAGAAGGAATACCGCCGTCTTTTAAACTTTACGCCGGAGGCGGTTATCGGGTATACGACCTACATTTACCATGTTTCGCGGGAAGACCTCGACAGGGCGGAATCTCCGGAAACGGAGAAGGAGACGAACCGATGAAAGAGATCAGAAACATTAAAGGGGAAAACGTTCGACCAGAACGCGCGGCCGGCGGCGTTTGGCGGCGCCCGCCCGGCGAGATCCGGGGCGCGCCGCGCCGACAGGCGTCAAGAATAACGAATGTTGATTTTTCGGGAGATTTCACGATGAACAGAACGGCAAAGGCAATTTCCGGATTCTCGCTGGTCGAGTTGCTGGTGACGATTTCGATCATTTCGATCCTGCTCAGTCTGACCGTCGTCGGCGTTCAGGCGGCGCGGGAAGCCGGACGGCGCGCGAAATGTACCAGTAACTTGAAACAGGCCGCGCTGGCGGTACATCTGTATCACGAGGCGCACGGCGGGCTCCCGGCGCTCTGCTGCGCGTACAAGCGTTACAGCCTCACCAAAAAGACCGACACCGACACCGAGATCGGCGAGTGCGGCACGCGGATTTTTCTCCTTCCTTTCCTGGAAATGGGGCATGTCTACGCCGAGTTCGAGGCGTTCGCCTCGACCGTCGCCCACGGCGATCAAATGCCGCATGTGGACGTCATGGAACCGTTTCCGCCGAGTTACCCGAATCTCTACGTCGACGGACCCCATCCGCGGCACTGGGCGTCGGGGGTCGTGATTCCCGTGCTCGCCTGTCCTTCCGACGGCGAGTCGGGCAGGATCGAGTCGCCCGAAATCGAGTACTGCCACATGATGATCGAACACGGATACCCCTTCGACTACACCGACTGGCAGTTCAGCCGCTCGAACGTGATGTTCAACATGGGAGACGCGCCCCTTTACAACTGCGATATCGACACTCCCGCAACCGAACGCGGCGCGTTCACCCCCCACAGCTGGAAATCGTTTCCCGAAATTACCGACGGACTGAGCAATACGCTCTGCCTTGCCGAATCGATTACCGGCCGGCCGACCGATTCGATGGCAAGCCATAGGGGTGTTTACGCCAAACAGAGTGATGCGCGGCGCGATGTCGCCGAGGCTCCCAACGCGCGCGGACCGGGGGAGGGGCAGATCCGGCCTTCCCGCTGCTTCGAAGCTGTCAACAAGATCGATCCCCTGCGGCTTGACCGCGTCGAGGAATGGGCGCTGCGGGGCACGTTCTGGTTTGCGGGCTGTCCGCTGATGAGCGGTTTTTCGACGAATCTTCCGCCGAACAGCCTGACCTGTTCGCTCGGCACATCAACGGGGGGCCTTGTGATGGGGGGCGTTTCGAGTTTTCATCCCGGCGGGGCGAACGCGGCGATGATGGACGGTTCGGTCCGCTTCGTCCGCGACGGGATCGATACCGGCGGTCTGACGGATCCGGACTCGAATCAGGTTCTGGAAGGGAAAAGTTCCTACGGGGTCTGGGGCGCGCTGGGCTCGATTAACGGGCACGAGTCGGTCTCGCTCTGATCGAACGACTTCCGCGCCGGCGGCGGAAAAATAAGCATTCCCGCGAAACGCGTCCGCGCCTGACCGTTCCGGGCCGGCGATTCCGCGGCTGTTCGAGGTCTCGGCCGCCGCTTTTGCGATAAATGCGGTGAAGAGAAAACGGCGATTAAACTAAAAAAGACCGGTTCGAAACCGAACCGGTCCGCTTTCCATCGAAAAGCCGGAACGTCTTTCCGGCGGCGCGCTACTTGCCGTAGGAAGCGATATCGAGATAGGTCAGGACGCACGCCGCGACCAGAAGGAGCCACGAAAGGAGCAGGATCAGCGCGTAGACGTCGAGCCGTTTCGGCGAAATCACGCGGGGAGCCGGCGGCTGCGGTTCGGAAAGATCTCCGGCGTCCGAGGGTTCCTCACCGGCGGAGAGGTCTTCGTCCTTCTTCCGCTTCGACTTCTTCTCCTTTTTCGGCTTCGGCTCTTTCGGAGCCTTCGCCTTCTTTTCTTTTTTCGGCTTTTCCGCCTTCGATTTATTCGAACTTAGAAACGACATCGTCCCCCTCCTTGATCGTCCCCTGGCGGAATTCGGGAAGAACGCGGCAGACGGCGCGATGAGGTTCAACCGTTACGACTTCGATTTT
>ONWH01000007.1 GCA_900321495.1 uncultured Planctomycetota bacterium | reverse complement strand
TGTTCGGATCGGCTTCGAGGGTGTTGGCCAGAGCGCCGCGCCCACGACCGCCGCAACCGATCAGACCAACTTTGAGGGTGTTGTTCTCGTTGGCGTGAACCCGGCCCGCAGTCATCAGCACCGAAGCGGCCGCGGTGCTCATCGCACTCGACTTGATAAAATCTCGACGTGAATAATTTTTCGACATGGCCTACACCTCATGCAGACAGGGGCAGGTCGCCCATTTCAAAACGTCCTCAGAATTTTATGTCTTACTGAAGGAAAAAATCAAGCGACAGAACGGAAGAAAGGGATGATTCCGAAACTTTGCCCCGCAACGAAAGGGACTCGTCCCTTACCCGCCCGGCATGAATCGAAATCCGCGATGCACCTTTTGTCCGTTCCCGCACCAAAATTAATTTCGAACAATCTGGTGATAAACGCGGCCTTCTCCCGGAACGGGGATTAAATAGCGTCCCTTCTCGTCGGGTAGGGTCCAAGGGGAGTCATCCCATGTGTAACCGGATGGAGCCATCGAATCTTCGATTGCCATTGCATCGTCCCAAGAAACCCGAGTTCCTGTATAACAGGCTATGCGCGAGGCGATACCCATCATCGTCGCCTTCGCCATATATTCACCGTTGTTAATGGGGTTACCGCTACGGATCGCTTCGTACATTTTCTGATGTTCAATCAGATACATGTCTTGCGGACTCTTTTTCTGCTGATAAACAACATTGCCGCTGTAGTCACGGATAACGCCGGTCAGGAGTTCCGCAGTTCCTTTGGTTCCGGCAATAATCGCATCATTCTTCGACCAGCATCCGTTCTGCTGACGGCAGTAGGAATAAAAGGTTACACCGCTTTTGTACTCGAGACAAGAGGCAAACGCGTCATAGACATCACCGTTATTCGGTTGTTCGATCCGCTGCATACGTCCGCCCAGCGAGAAGAAGTAGTCCGGAACAACATCGTTCATAACCCAGAGTGCTTTATCGAGCGTGTGAACATGCTGTGAAACAACAAAATCACCGTTAAGCCATGAAAAGTTGTACCAGTTACGGACCTGGAATTTCATCTCGGTGTCACCATCCTGGCGCGGACGTTTCCAGAGCTGTCCTGTCACATAAAGGAGCCGGCCGCTGACAACATCGCCTATTTCGCCGTCTTTGACACGGTTAACCATTTCGGCAACATCGGGATGATAGCGCCAGCAGAGGCCTGAAACGAGAGTGGTACCGTTTCGTTTGGCGATCTCCGTCGATTCCAAAACATTTTTGATTCCCGGAACATCGGAACAGGCTGGTTTCTCACAAAAGACATGTTTTCCGGCTTCCACGGCGTAGCGGAGCGAACGGACATGGAAGACCGGTGGCTCACAGAGAAGGACCACGTCACATAGAGGAATGACTTCCCTAAATGAGTCAAGTCCTTCAAAAATCCGGTCCGGAGTGACGTTGATTCTGTTACCGAACTGTTCGGTTAGCCCTTCGAGACCGGCAATGGCGTTTGCACGGAAAGCGTCACCGACAGCATAGAGTTCGACGTTTGAATCCGCTTCCAGTGTATTGATCGCAGCGCCGCAACCGCGGCTGCCGCAGCCGAGAAGACCAACCTTAAGAGTGTTGTTTTCAGCGGCGTGAACTCGAGCGGCTCCAAGGGTGACCGCAGCACCGGTCGAACTGAAAGCCGCAGGTTTGACGGCGTCACGAGGGGAAGAATTCTTTTGCATGACATATTCCTTTGGGTAATGTTTAAAACACCGGAGCATTTGAAAGTGTCCGGAGCTTTTTATATCCTCTTCCGTCATCATTTTCAATAGTACCGCAGAAATTCGCAGTTTTTTAAGTTCGTTCGACGTCGATGCTTCTGTCCGGACTCTGGACAAAAGAAATCCATCCTAGTAAGATACCTGTGATGAGTCTTGCGTTCCGTTTTTGTTCGGAACGGCAAACGGCAGACAGACGACGAAGCAGAAGGATACTGTAATGTTTTCGAAATTATCGAGATTTTCCCTTTTACTGACACTCATTCTGTTCGGTTTGATTATTCCGGTCATGGGCGCCGAACCTTACATGCTGCAAGTCAAAGATCCCGCCGAGTTGAACTTTGACCCGCGTCTGACTGAATGGATTGATGCCGTCGGAGAAGAGATAGTGGCTCTCGATGAGGCCTCAGGCGTTGTCATCGCGATCGGCCGTAAAGACGGACTCGCCTATCTGAAAGCGTTCGGAGACCGGCAGGTTGAGCCTGAACGTTTGCCGATGGAAGTCAATACCGTCTTTGATATGGCCTCGATCACCAAGTGCGTGGCCACGGCAACTTCCATGGCGGTTCTCTTTGACCGGGGCGCATACGCGCTCGACGACCCGATATGCCGCTATATGCCCGCCTTTGCCCAGAATGGAAAAGAAGATGTAACGATCCGTCTCTGCCTGGAACATATGTCGGGAATTAATCCGGTTTGGTTTCTCAACTACCATGCCCCGTCGGTCGACGCGATTTGGGACCGCGTGATGGCGGAACCGCTCCTGACACCGACTGGGACATCGTACCGATACATCTGCCAGAATTTTCTCCTCCTCGGAAAACTGGTAGAACGCCTCTCCGGTGAAAGACTTGGTGATTTCGCCGAAGAGAATATTTATCGTCCGCTCGGAATGATCGATACCGGATTCCGTCCGAAAGACAGGATGGGTGAGGCGTCACCCTCCGGAATGGCTGCCGCCGAAGACTGGTATAACCGCTGCGAGACGACGGAATTCGACAAGAACCGCGGCTGGATCAAGGGGGTTGTTCACGACCCGCAGGCTTGGATTATCGGAGGGCACGGCGGAAACGCAGGGCTCTTCTCCACCGCACCCGATCTGGCGGTTTTCGCTTCAATGATGCTTGGCCATGGCACCTTGACAAAAGAAAACGGCGAAAAAGTACGGATTCTCTCACCGGAAGCATGGGAGCTATGGACCGCTCCGTGGCGGGTCGCCGGCGGCGTCCATGGTCTCGGATGGGAGAAACGGCGCAGTGCAGGCACCGCCGCCCGTTCGTGGAACTATTCTCCCTCCGCCTTCGGCCACACCGGATTCACCGGAACTACGTTCTGGGTCGACCCGGACAATGATCTGTTCGTGATTGTTCTGGGAAATCGGCTTCATCCGAAGCGTCGAAACAACACCATGAACCGCCGAGCCGATACAATCGGCGCGATCGCCATTGACGCGCTTCGCGATCCGATTGACCGTGACGCAAAACGAGCCGATACGATGAGCCACGTTGCGAAAATCCCCCGAAATGCCTGTCCGCACGATACCACGCTCAACGGCATCGACGTTCTTCAGTATACGAATTTTCAGCTTTTGGCCGGGAAGCATATCGGTCTTGTCACGAACCATACCGGAATCAATCGGGAAGGGGTTCCGACCGGACTTTTGATGAAACGGGCCGGTCTGGATGTGGTGGCACTTTTCAGTCCGGAACATGGGATTGCCGGAAAGCTCGATCAGGGGAACATCGACGATACGCGCGACCCCGATACCGGCGCACCGGTCTACAGCCTCTATGGCGATATTCGTCGTCCGACACCGGAAATGCTCGAAGGAATCGACACGCTCGTTTTCGATATTCAGGATATCGGCGCCCGTTTCTATACATACATTTCAACAATGGGGATGGCGATGCAGGCCGCAGCAGATAACGGAGT
Source organism: uncultured Planctomycetota bacterium (assembly GCA_900321495.1). Taxonomy (GTDB): domain Bacteria; phylum Planctomycetota; class Planctomycetia; order Pirellulales; family Thermoguttaceae; genus RUG695. The sequence continues at coordinate 10,859 of ONWH01000007.1, read as the reverse complement.
TGATTTCGTTGTTCTCGACCGTGTCAATCCGATCGGGGGTGCGGCAGTCGCCGGACCTTTGGCCGATCCAGGAGAAGAATCGTTCATCAACTTCGATCGGATACCGGTTCGTCACGGGATGACCGTCGGCGAAATTGCCCTGATGATCAATGACAAGCAGAAACTCCACCTGAATCTGACAGTCGTTCCGGTTCTCAACTGGAAACGCGAAATGTATTTTGATCAGACCGGATTGCCGTGGATCAATCCTTCTCCGAACATGCGAAGCCTTACCGCGGCAACTCTCTATCCGGGAGTCTGCCTGGCCGAAGGAACCGGCTATTCGGTCGGTCGCGGAACCGAAACTCCGTTTGAACTGATGGGAGCCGCATGGATTGACGGGGATGACCTAGCTTCCAAGATGAATGCGCTGGTAGCCGAAAATGGGAAACCGACTGCCGAAAAGCCTCTGGCCGGTGTTCGTTTTGAGCCAATCACCTACACTCCGACGACACGCCCGTTTAAGGATACCAAAGTCTCAGGAATTCGTTTCGTGATCACTGACCGGGATCTTCTCGAGCCGGTTAAGATGGGATTGGCCTTGATGCGTGAATTGATCGCCTCCTATCCCGATAAAATCACTGACCGTGGCGCAAACCATCTTCTGATGAACAGGCAGATTCTGAAAATGATCAAAGAGGGAGCGACTCTCGATGAGACCGAAACATACTGGAAAGCTGATTTTGACAGTTTTATGGCGTATCGAGATCTTTTTCTGATATACGAGTGACACGCTTCCGAGGCTGAAAAAACGATGCGGAACAGATGATTTCCTTCCACCTGTTCCGCACAGCCGGTCAGAGACCGTTCTACTTCAGCTTTTCCGAGACTTTCGACTTGAGACGTTCCCCCCAGAGGAGATAGCCGTCGCGGTTCGGATGAACGCGGTCCGGAAAAAAGTCGGTGTTCACCAGACCGTCTCCACCTCGGTACATATCGCCGATGTCGATCAGCTCGACATCCTCAATATCTCGAAAATAGTAGGGGAGAAGGGCGTTATAGTCATCGACCATCATCTGGTATTCGATCCGACCCATATAGAGGTAGGGGAGACATTTCAGAACGATGACTTTAATTCCCGGACATTTCTCCTGAATCGTTTTCACAATATACCGCGTAGCGTACGCCGTCGCCTCGAAGGGATGCCCGGTCGGTATGTTGTTGACGCCGATCATGAGGATTGCCAGTCGCGGATGGACTTTCGAAAAGTCGTAATGTTCTATCCTCCAAACAAGATTCTGCGTCTGGTCCCCGGCGATCCCGAGATTGATCGCCCCGTAATCCTCGTAATACCGTTTCCAGAGCGGGGTGAGCGATTCCTGTTCATCGAACGCCGACTTTTCCCAATAATGGGTAATCGAATCACCAAGCATTAAAATTTGGTAATCCCGCTTGTTCGCAGCAAGGAGATCATTCTTTTCGTTGAACCGTGCCATCCAGTCATCTCCCCCCTGTTCCCCGACTGCTTCCATCGGCTTTTCACCGAGCCCCTCAATGATAAGCGGTTCAACCGCCTTCCCCCAAATGTCATAGCCGAGTTCGGTCGGATGGAGATAATCCTTCATCATTTCGCGAGTGAGAACCCCCTCTTCGGTCAGAAAAAGATCGTTAATGCTGTAAAGCTTGACATTTTTAACCTTTCCTTTGCCGTAGACAGGACGGATCAGCGAGTTGATCTCTTCAACCTGACGGCGGAGATCATCGCCCGGATTCGGATCTCTCGGAAAGACTTCAAGCAAGAGAATCTTTATTTCGGGATAAAGGTCTCTGAGACGGTCAACAATCGCCACAATCCCTTCAGCGGTCTGTGCGGGGGTCGATTTCCCGTGACCGACGTTGTTCGTCCCGATCATGACCACCGCCATTTTCGGGTTGATCCGATCGACTGGGGCGTTGTCGAATTCCCAGAGGACATGTCCTGTTCGCATTCCGCCGATGGCCATGCTCATGCTGTTCCGCTGGTCGTAGCGATCATGGAAGATTTTTGCGCCGGGACCGTTCACAAAGCCGTTGACAATCGAATCGCCGACCCAAAGGAGGTCAACATTCCCCTGCGACATCCTTTCGCAGATTTTGTCGAACCGCGCGTCCGGAAAGGGCTCGAGTGTTGTCGCAGGGTTTTCGTCAGCGAAAAGTACCGTGGCAAATACCGCCGCAAGAAGGATGAAAATGTAACGGAACCGAGAAATGTTGGTCATAGGTGAGACTCCTCCCAATCTGGTCTTTTGCGTTCCGGGGAAGCTCATTCGGAATTCCCCCACGCTTAAAACTATAAGGAAAAGCTCTTCCCGGTCAAGTCTTACGATCATATCTCTGAGAAAGGACCGTCTTTTAATGTGAAATCTTGTTTTTGTCATGATGTTCGGATAAACTTACAGCGTCGAGGCAGGTGACGGATCTGCCCGGCAAACCGGCGTCCTGCAATATCAATGTGAGGTTTTCATGTCACGATTTCGCGTATTCGTTTTATTTGTTTTCTTGTTCGTTCTGCTCAGCGCATTTTCGTCTCTTTCGGCAGACGATGTCTCAATCTGTCCGAGTGAACTGACCGTAGAAATGCTTGCCAACCCGCTCGGAATCGACACGCAAGCCCCCCGGCTGGGATGGAAATGCGCCGGCACCCGTGAAGGTTACGGCTTCGAGCAGTCGGCGTACCGCATTGTTGCGGCGTCAACCGCTGACCGGCTCGACGATGACACTCCCGATCTCTGGGATTCCGGCTGGGTTGAATCGAGCGAATCAATCCAGATTCCGTACGATGGAAAAAAACTCTCCTCGGATACGAAAGTTTTCTGTAAGGTTCGGATTAAAGATCAGGATGGAAACATCTCGCCTTGGAGTCAGCCGGCCTCCTGGACAACCGGAATCCTCACACCGGATGACTGGAAGGGAAAATGGATCGCTCAGCCCGCTTCGTTTCGCGAGCCGGTTTCTCTCGATGGTGTTTCCTGGATCGGCGATCCCGATCCCGGTCGAAAAATACCCGACTTGCGCCGCTCATTTGATCTGAACATTACACAGTCTGATCTCGACGCAAAAAAATATGTTGCGCTCCTCTACTACGCCGGCAATAAAGAATTTCAGGTTCTTCTGAACGGCGATTGGTGCGGTCAGTCCTTCGGAATGGTTTTCAATCCCGATCTTTTGCGGGTCGCGGATGTCACGAAATTCCTTCGTCCCGGCAGAAACGTCCTGGCGGCGGAAATGCAGACCGATAACGGGACACGTCCGGCAATTCTCTTGAAATTGGTGGTCTGTGAAATCAACCCGGTCGATAACGTCACTCCGGGCCGCGGCACCCTGGGAAGGAAAGTGTTCGAGCTGGTTACCGACGGAAACTGGAAATCGGATCCGGCGCCGAAAAAAGGGTGGGAAATGCCCGGGGCGGACGACTCCGCTCTTCCCGCCGCGGCGGTTCTCTGGGAACCGGATGCCGGTCCGTGGGGTAAACTGCGCCGATTCGGCGAGTCAGTCTCACCGGCATTTCAGAAGGAGTTCAAAACCGCGACAGAGAAACAGGTTGAACGGGCCACTCTCTATATCAGCGGATTGGGAATGTACGATGCAGCGCTCGACGGAAAGAAGATCGGTAAACGCCTTCTCGATCCGTCGTTGACGCGGTACGACCGCCGGGTTCTCTACTCGGCATATGATCTGACCGATATGCTGCGGGAGAAGAAAAAAGACCATGTTTTAAACGTTCTGCTCGGACATGGATGGTACGACGTCCGTTCGATTGTAACATGGAATTTTGACGCAGCACCGTGGCGCGGAAATCCTCGTCTGCTGGCGCAACTGAACATTCACTATGACGACGGAACCTCGGAAGTCATTTCAACCGACGAGAGCTGGGATACTGTCACCAGTCCGATCGTTTACGACTGTATTCGGCAGGGTGAAATCGTAGACGGCGGTTTCGAGCAAAAAACGCTCGGAAAAGCCGAAGCGATTGACCCGCCCGGCGGTATACTCTCCGCTTCCCTTTTCCCCGGCACAATGATCGTACAGGAATTTCCGGCAGTCAGAGTGACGCCGTCGAAAGAACCGAACACCTGGATCGTTGATATTGGACGCAACATTGCCGGCTGGTGCCGCGTGAAGTTCGCCAATCTTCAAAAGGGAAAGGTCGTCCGGCTTCGCTATTCCGAACGGATTAAGGATGGTGAGATCGAGAGAGCAAGCATTGAGCAGCATTTTCTGAAAGGTTCTCCGGGATACTACATCGGCGAAGTCGGCGGTTTCCAGACCGACTATTTCATCTCCGGAGGCAAAAGTTCGGAAATCTTCGAACCCCGGTTTACCTATAACGGATTCCAGTACATCGAAGTGAAAGGCCTCGAGCTTCCCCCCGAACCGGAAGATTTCACTGCCTGTGTCATCTCGAACGCGTTCCCTGAAGTCGGGTATCTGACGACCGATAATGAGTTGATCAATCAAATTCAGGCGGCGACCCTTTCATCATACCGCGCAAATTTTGTCGATGGGTATCCCACCGATTGCCCGCACCGCGAAAAGAACGGATGGACCGGAGACGCCCAGCTGGCGTGTGAACAGGCAATGTATAACTGGGAAAACACAGCCGCCTATGAAAAATGGATCCGAGACCTGTGCGATGAGCAACAGCCCGACGGAAACCTTCCAGGAATCGTTCCGACCGGAGGCTGGGGATATGCCTGGGGGAACGGTCCGGCGTGGGATTCCGCGCTCATCATGATCCCTTGGCAGCTCTACGTCTATCGCGGAGACAAACGGATTCTCGAGAATTCCTATGAGGCGATGAAACGCTACGTTGACTATCTTGCGGCGCATGAAGATGAAGACCATCTTGTTTCTCACGGACTTGGGGACTGGTGTCCGTTTAAAGGTGCGCCTCCGGAACAGGTCACTTCAAGCGGATACTACTACGTTGATGTTAAGATCGTCGCCGAAACGGCCAAAATCCTTGGCAAGGATGAAGAAGCCCAAAAGTACGAAGAACTCGCCAGCCGCATTCAGAGCGACTATTGCAGTCTTTTGATCAATGAGGAATCCGGGGTCTGTTCGGACGGGAGCATTACCGCGCAGTCATGCGCCATTCATCAGGGGCTGACCGATGCACTTCCCGAGGCGGAACAGAAAAAAGTTTTTGATCGTCTCGTGGACCGCCTCGCCGAGACCGATACTCATTTCGACTGTGGGATTTTAGGTGCAAAATATGTGATGCGAGTGTTGAGCGAAGGCGGAAGAACCGATCTGGCTCTCCGTATGGCATTACAGAAAACGGCTCCGTGCTACTACGACTGGATTCATCGCGGAGCCGGAACTCTCTGGGAAGACTGGGGAGACGGTTCTTCCCGGAATCACATCATGTTTGGGGATATATCCGCCTGGTTCTATCAGTACCTGGCGGGCATACGGCTTGACGGTGCACCATATCCCGCCGCAGGAAGCCAGCCGGCTGCGGTCGGATTCCGTGAATTCCTGATAGCGCCAACCTGCCGCAAAAGCGATCTGAATCTGCCTGACGCCGAGCCGTTATCACGTGTCAGTGCCCAGGTGGACACACCTTACGGTATTGTCCGTTCGAACTGGAGCCGGGATTCCGAATCCGGGGAACTTTCACTTGCCGTTTCAGTTCCGAATAATGCACATGCTGTAATTCTGGTTCCGTATGACGAGGGGGAAACAGTTGTCCCTGACGATAACATTCCCGAAGCGATCCGAAACTTGGCGGAAGAAGTAACCGTCGGCGGAAAAGGAGCGATCCGATATACTGTCGGGAGCGGTCTGTACACTTTTACCGTCAAATAAACAACTGTCCTTCTAAACGTGAACGCGTCCGTTCGGTTTCAGACTCGGCGGACGCGATCACGTTTTCAGAAAAACATCCCGGCGGAAATCTTTTGTAACCGTTTTCTTTTAAGGATCGTACTGCGAGAAGACAGCATCGGCGGCACGGGCGGGGGGGTAGATCAGGTCACCGTCACCCGTTTCGGCCCCCCAGTTCGTGCCGAGGAAGTTGCGGTCAAGACCGCCTACGTCTCCGTCCGCATTAATGTCGGCATAATACTCGTATTCGCCGTCACCCTCTTCGGCCCCCCAAGAGACCGCCAGAATGTTGCGGTCAAGACCGCCGATGTCACAGTCGCCGTTTATGTCCATCGGACAGACATTGAAGGTTTTGATCTCACTCCAATCCGAATCAGCATAGGCGCCGGTTCCCAAAGCCCTGACGCGGTACTGCATTTTAGCGCCGTAAGCCAGACCGGTTACCACCGCGCCGGTACCGGAAACCGAAACGGTTGTCCATCCGGTTCCGTTGTCCCCGGAATAAGAGAGTTCATAACCGGCGGCATTTTCAGAAGGGGTCCAGGCTATTCTGTGGCGATTTGCGCCGTAAGAAACGAAGATGCCGGGCTTGCCGGAAGTAATCATCGGCGCATCAAGACGGATTGGTTCAGCGTGAATGTATTCATACGCTCCGATATCGACAACGCCGTTATCGATCCGCCGGTTCCCGGCCAGATCGGTTTCGGTAGTGACCAGTTCATTCGCGCCCGTATCTACTGCCTGTGAACCTGGAAGGGGGGTAAAATCTCCCCGGTCCGGATCCGCGAAAGGTGAAAGACCGTTCCAGACAATATTGTCGGCCCCGCTCGTCCAATCGGTAAACGAGGAGAGGTTTTGCGATCCGGAAATCGTTCCCTGATACTGATAAATGTCCGGATAAAAACCATCGGTCACGTTCGCGGCAAGAATCGAATTGCCGATGTTCAACGTTCCGGCATTGAGAACTGCGCCACCGCCCCGGCCGGTCGCGCGGTTCAGCGTGAAGGTCGATCCGGTCACCGTCATCGTTCCTGCATTGACCAAAGCGCCGCCGTAATGTCCCGTATTGGCAATGAACAGGGACTGCGTGATTGCCGCACTCGAATCCTTCGCGTTATAGATTGCTCCGCCGCCGACCATCAGGTTTCCGGGATCCGGCACATGATTATTCCTGAAAGTCGAATTAAAGATTCTCAGATCGGCGCAGTTGTAAATCCCGCCGCCGCGGTAATATTCGGCGATATTCTCTTCAAAGGCAGCTCCCTCAAGTTCACAGAGCCCGAAATTAAGGATCGCGCCGCCAAATGACGCGGAATTCGCTTCAAATCGTGTATCGTTAAAAAAAACCGTGCCGTTTTCCGCATTGTAGACAGCGCCGCCGCCTACGACAATCCCCTGAGCGGCGGTTGCGGAATTACCGGCAAAAAGGGTTTCGGTGCAGGAGAGATACCCTTCGTTGTAGACCGCCCCGCCGTTATGCTGCCAGGACATCGAATCGGAAATGGCCGTTTCGCTGATTGTAAGTGTCCCGGCATTATAGATCGCACCGCCGTAATTGCCGATATTCCCGACTAACTCGCAGTCGGAAATGCTGGCGGTTGCCCCCTGTGCATTAAAGAGCGCCCCCCCGCCGACAAGATGCTTGTCGTATTCGACGGCAATGTTCTCGATCAGTCTGCAGTCGATTAAAGCAAGGCGGTTGTTGTTATAAATGGCCGAGCCGCTCGGAACTTCGCCGCCGCCGGAGAGAGTAAATCCTATCAGTGTTGCGTCACCGGTTACCTCAAAGAGCCGCGAACTCCCCTGTGCATCGATCGTGATTACACCGGCTGAACTTGCGTCAATGACAATCGAGCGGCAAAGAAGGATTTCCCCTTCGGTCAGAAAGATAGTCCCTCCCGCAAGTGATTCATCAAAGAGAATCGTCGTACAATCCGAAGCGAGAAGGACTGCCTCGCGAAGGGAAAGCAAACCATCGTTTGCGAAAGTGTCATCGAGTGTGGTGACAACCAGACTCTCCGGCTCGCCGACTTGAATGGTGTAGTTCCCCAAACTTCCGTAATCGGAATAAATTCCGGAAAAATCAGTTTCAAGCCCGGTTCCTTCCACAGAAATATAGTAAAAACCGGGCTCTTCTGAAAAAGTAAACTCCGCGCAATAACTGTCTGATGGATTGCAGACGCGGATCGGCTGACAGTCTTCGGAATAAACGGTGACCAGCACATCGAGGTTTGTAATCCCCGTAAGACCACCAATGTAAAAACTCAAAGGGGTTCCGTCCGACTCAAAAAGAAAGAAGTCGATATCAGTGTTCCGTTCAATGATTCCCGCGATTTTACCGATTCCTTCCGAGATTTCCAATCGGGCCGCCCCAACGAATGAGTCGGAATAGTCGTCATCCCGATAACCGAATCCGTTCTGGGTGGAAATGACTTGGAGCTCGTCGACATGATTGTTCGCCCCGGCATATTCCCCTTTTGACCACTGGGTCAGCTCCTGATAGTAAGAGGCTCCCATAATCGGCGCCCAACCGTCACTTCCCTGGAAATACTCCTGCTGACCGCTGATCTGTGAATTTCCCTTATGGTTCAGTCCGAGCGTATGTCCCGTTTCGTGCGAGGCGACTTCGGCAACAGTTTTCACATTCCCATTGAGCGATTCCGAAAAGACGAAGTTCGGCACATCCTTCCTCGATGTGAATGTCCCGACCCAGGATATTCCCGCCGTAGCTGTATTAAACCAGTCAGTATACCTGCCGCCGATCACCACTCGCTGCGCCCGGCCATCGAGAAAAGATTCATCGGACGGTTCAACAGTTGTTACATTAACATCGAAAGGGATGTAGTCTTCGGAAACACGAAGCCATATTTCATGGATTGCGGCCTTTTCGGCGTCGGTAAACGATCCCTTTTCGATGTTTCCGTCGAGAGTAAATCGGGGAGTGACGATATCGGCGCCTTCGGTATAAATTGTGTTCCAGTTGGTACCGGAAGTTATATGGCCATCGAAATCAAGGTAGATTGAATAGAGAGAATCGGGCTTACTGTTAAGATTACCGATATCGATCCCGGACGGAGTTTCAGCAGCGGTGGTAATCAAAGGCGGTAAAAGGTGGTCAGGTTCAAAGGGCGCGGCATTCCCCGCAAGGACTGCCAGAAGATATCGATCTTCAAGCGGTTCAAAGGAAAAATGCTTGCTGATGCCCGTTCTCCGATCAGTGAAACGGGAAAGTAAAGTCTTCTGAAAGAATGATCCGAACACAATAGCCTCGCGGCAGGTTACATTCTGAAACGGAATCCGTGGCGAATCTACAGGTATTTTGCCAAAAAGACCCGATTTACGCAAGAGTTTCAGTGTCTTCCGTCAACCGGTGAATACTTGAGTCTGAACTTTAAATCTTTTAAAATGGATACTTTGGAGAAGGTTTCTGTAATCACGTCACCCCTTCATTTTCCGGAGATTTGCAATGCGTCGTCACTCTTTTCTGATCCATTTCCTTTTGGCTCTCTTCTTTGCGATCCCGCTGGCAGCCCAAGACGGCCGGGGGCCACTCCCCAGATCGACCCCGGAGGCCGAAGGGGTTTCTTCGAACGAACTGGCGGCATTGATTACGGATTTGGACGAAAAAATCGATGCAATGAACAGCGTTATGGTTCTGCGGCACGGCAAAGTGATTGCTGAATGCTGGTGGGCCCCACATACTCCGGAGACAACCCATTGTCTCTACTCACTGACAAAAAGTTTTACATCTACGGCGATCGGATTTGCCGTGGCGGAAAAAAAACTTTCGCTGGATGACAAGGTAACCGACTTCTTCACCGACGAGATACCGGAAAATCCTTCGGAAAATCTGAAAAAAATGACGGTCCGTTCGCTTCTGACAATGTCATGCGGACATGAAGATGAGGCTCAAAGACCGGCCGAAGGAACGTGGACAAAGGCGTTTCTGGCACACCCGGTTCCGTTTGAGCCGGAAACGCATTTCCGATACAACACGCCCGGAAGCTATATGCTCTCGGCAATTTTACAGAAAGTAACCGGCGAAACAGTGCTCGACTGGCTGACCCCCCGGCTGTTTGAGCCTCTCGGAATTGACAAGCCCTATTGGGAACAGTCTCCGGAAGGGGTCTGTTTGGGAGGGCAGGGGCTCTTTATGCATACCGAAGATATAGCAAAATTCGCACAGTTCGTTCTTCAGAAGGGGGAGTGGAACGGTAAACAGCTCCTTCCGAAAGAATGGTTTGAAGAGGCAACCAAAAAGCAAATTTCAAACGGCAATGATCCGGACAGCGACTGGACGCAGGGATACGGCTATCAGTTCTGGCGCTGCAGGCACAACATCTGCCGCGGCGACGGAATGTACTGTCAGTTCGCTGTGATGATACCTGATAAGGATATCGCAATCGCCATAACTGCGGACGCCAATCATTATCAGTGGATTCTAAACATCTTTTGGCAGCATATTTTTCCTGCCGTTGAGTCTGACAGCCCCCTGCCGGAAAATCCCGAAGCGTTGGAAAACCTAAAAAGGGCTGAAACCGGTCTTACCGCAAAGCCGGGCGAATCGCCGAGTATTCTTTTGCGTGATCAGAAGATCAACAGTAAAATCCTGGACCGGGAGGTTTTATACAACATCTACCTGCCGAAAAATTATCTGACGTTTGGCGGACCGTGGAAAACGCTTTACCTCCTACACGGCGCGACTGACGACCATAATACCTGGGTCGATCCGCAACGGGGCCGGCTTGAGGAATACGCTGACAGAATCTTCAAGGATAACCCCGAAAAGAAGAGAATCATTGTTGTTCCCGATGCGAAGCTGACGTGGTACCGGAACAATCCAAACGGAGAACAGTATGAAGACTTCATAACGAAAGAGCTGATTCCCGAGATCGAGTCGAAATACCGCTGTGCGGCCGGGCGCGAAAACCGCGCAGTCGCGGGACTTTCCATGGGGGGATACGGGGCACTTCTCTGGACTCTTCGCCATCCGGAACTTTTCAGCAGGTGCT
>ONWH01000019.1 GCA_900321495.1 uncultured Planctomycetota bacterium | reverse complement strand
GGCGGCGCTAAGCGGAAAGATCTATCAGATCACCTGGCGGGAGGAGACCTGTTTCGTCTACGACGCCGGTTCGCTCCGCCTTCTGGAACGGCTCTCCTACAAGGGGGAGGGGTGGGGCCTGACCGAAAACGGCGCCGAACTGGTCATGAGCGACGGCTCGAACCGGATCACGTTCCGCGATCCCGCCGATTTCAGGCCGGTTCGCGAGATCCGCGTCTTCTGGACCAATCCGAAAACCGGCCGGCGCGCGCCGATTCCCCGGCTGAACGAGCTGGAATGGATCGACGGTGAAATCTGGGCGAACATTTTCGAGACGGCGATGATCGCCCGGATCGACCCGGACTCGGGCGAGGTGATCCAGCTGCTCGACTTTTCGCGTTACATCCCCGAAGAGTGCAAAGAGGACCCTGAACGGGTCCTGAACGGAATCGCCTGGGACCGGACCGGCCGCCGCCTTTTCATCACCGGGAAAGAGTGGCCCGTTCTCTACGAACTGGCCATCGAAAACGACCCCCGAAAAGAAACCCCCTGAGATGCCGAAGCCGTCCAAGCTGAACTGGTTCGAGATGCCTATCCGCGCCAAGGCGGGCTGGATTGCCGTGATCCTCTGGATCGGGACGCTCGCCGCCGCGGTCTACGGCCGGGACGAGCTGACACTCGGGGCGTTTCTCCGCACCGCGATCTTCATGACGGTCTTCTGGATGGCGTGGCCGCAGCTGAGCCGCCTCCCCCGGTGGCTCTTCATTTCCGTACCGGCCGCAGGGCTCATCGCGGCGCTCGTTCCCCGGCTCCTTTTCGTTCTGATTCCCCTCCTCCTGCTCTACGGCTTCATACGTCCGAAACCGAGAAAAGCGCATTGACAAACCGCGCAAACGGGGGATAATGGGTTATAGACTCCCCCCAGTGCGGAAGCCCCTTTCCAGTGGCTCTTCCCGGGCGGCGCGCAGCGGGTGCGCGGGGAGTTTTCCCCTTTGAAAAGAGGACCAGCAACGCATGCGTCGGATCCAGATTTACGACACGACACTCCGTGACGGCGCCCAGGCCGAAGGAATCACCTTTTCCCTGCAGGACAAACTCCTGATCGCCAAACGCCTTGACGACATGGGATTCGATTTCGTCGAGGGAGGGTATCCCGCCTCGAACGAAAAGGATTCCGCCTTTTTCACACGAATCGCCGACCGCCCTCTTGAACATTCGGCAATCTGCGCGTTCGGCATGACGCGCCGCAAGGGGTTAAAGCCGGAAGAGGACGCCGGCCTGATGAGCCTGCTCAATTCCGGCGCCCCGGTCGTCACCCTGGTCGGAAAATCCTCGTCGTTCCAGGTGACCGAAGTGATCCGCGCCACGCTCGAAGAGAACCTCGAAATGATCGCCGAGACGGTCGCTTTTTTCGCCGCGCGCGGCCGGCGCGTCTTTTTTGATGCCGAGCATTTCTTCGACGGCTGGAAGTCCGACCCCGGCTACGCGATTCGGGCGATCCGCACCGCCGCCGAGGCGGGGGCCGAATCGGTCCATCTCTGCGACACCAACGGGGGGAGCATGCCCGAAGAGATCGCCGCAGGCGTCCGCGCGGTCGCCGACGCCGTTTCGGTTCCGGTCGGGATTCACGCCCACAACGACTGCGGGATGGCGGTCGCCAACTCGCTGGCCGCCGTCGACGCCGGCGCTTCGATCGTTCAGGGGACGGTGAACGGATTCGGCGAACGGTGCGGCAACGCCAACCTGGTGACGATCATCGCCAATCTCATGACCAAAAAGAACGGCGCCTACGACCTGCTTCTGCCCGACTCCCTGGCACGGCTGACCCGCCTTTCGCAGTTCGTCGACGAAGTCCTCAACGTCAAGTCGTCCCCCCGCCAGCCCTATGTCGGCCGCGGCGCGTTCACCCATAAGGGGGGAATGCACGTCTCGGGAATCAGCCGCAACACTTCTTCCTACGAACACATCGATCCGCAGCTCGTCGGGAACGAACGCCACGTTCTGGTGAGCGAGCTTTCGGGTCGCTCGAATATCGCCGCGCGCACCGAGAAGTACAAAATCGGCGACAATCCCGAGCTGCTGAACAAAATCCTCGACGTCGTCGTCCGCAAAGAGAGCGAAGGCTATTCGTACGAGTCGGCCGAAGCCTCGTTCGACCTTCTGGTCCGCAAAACGATGGGAATCTACTTCCCCCACTTCGAGCGGATCAGCTACCACACCGACGTCACCTCGGGGAAGAGCGGCATTCTGGAAACCGCCGCCACGGTCAAGCTCCGGATCGGGAACATCATCCGGCACGAGGTCGCCGAGGGGGACGGCCCGGTCAACGCGCTCGACGCGGCGATGCGCAAGGCGCTCACCTCGGTCTATCCCGAAATCCGCGACATGTCGCTCATTGACTACAAGGTCCGCGTTCTCAATTCCGAAGCCGCCACCGCGGCACGGGTGCGGGTCGTCATCGAAAGCAAGGACGACGACGAAGTCTGGGGAACGGTCGGCGCCGACGAAAACGTGATTGAGGCCAGCTGGCTCGCCCTGTGCGACAGCTTTGAATACAAACTTTCTAAAACGCGAAAGGAAAACCGATGACCATCTCTCGACGCCGTTTCCTCCAAACCGCATCGGCCGGCCTTCTGGCCTCGGCGCTTGTCACACAGCGACGCCGCGTTCACGCCGCGGAGGCGCCCGCTTTTGAAATTCAGGAGATCAAACTGATCGCCCGCCACCCGGGAATCTATTACGGATGGCCGACGGTCGGCATCCATCCCGAAACCCACGAGCTTTACGTCGTCGCCTCGGCGCGGGAAGCGCACGTCTGCCCGTTCGGACGGGTCGACTTCTTCCGTTCGAAAGACCTGGGCGGAACCTGGACCTGGCCGCAGACGCTTTACGACGGCCCGACCGACGACCGCGATTCGGGCGTCCTCGTCACGCACAAGGGAACCCTCCTGGTCACCACCTTTACCGAGAACGGGTATATCAATATTCTCAACGACGAACTCAAACGCCGCCAGGAGGGACGGGCCCCCGAGTTCAGCGACGAGCAGCTCGAACGCTGGCTGGCCGTCAAGGCGCGAATGAGCGACGAGGAACGGCAAAAAGAGGTCGGTTCCTGGATGCTCCGCTCGACGGACAACGGAATCAACTGGTCGGCGCGGTACGCCACCCCGTTCAACAGTCCGCACGGCCCGTTCGAGTGCTCCGACGGGCGGCTCCTCTATCCGGGCCGCGAATTCAACCAGCCGAAACACGTGATGGGGGTCGCCGAATCGACCGACGACGGCATGACCTGGAACGTCCTTTCGATCATCCCGCCGCGGCCGGGGGAACAGTCGGGCTTCTATCACGAGCTGCACGGGGTTGAGGCCGCCGACGGAACGATCGTGGTGCAGATCCGCAACCACAACGAGGCGAACGGCGGCGAAACGCTCCAGACCGAATCGGCCGACGGCGGCAAGACCTGGTCCGAAATCCATTCGATCGGCGTCTGGGGACACCCCTCGCACCTTCTCCGCCTGGCCGACGGCCGTCTCCTGATGACGTACGGCTACCGCCGCGAAGGGATGGGGAACCGCGCCCGCGTCTCGGCCGACAACGGCAAGACCTGGTCCGAGGCGATGACGATCTCCGACGACGCGCGGATCACCGACGTTGGGTATCCTTCGACCGTTCAGCTGCCCGACGGCTCGCTTCTGACCGTCTGGTACGAGAATATGGGAACCACCTGCCTGCGAATGGCAAAGTGGACGCTCAACTGAAATTGAGACCGAAAGGCGCTTAAAAGGCGGGCGGAAGCCCGCCTTTTTTGTTCCGTCCGGCGCGGCGGCGTGTTCGGAAGGCCGCCGGCAAAGAGGCCGTCTCCCTCTGGCATGCCGAAGGGGGTCCGTTTATAATGGGTATCCGTAACATTCTCCCGATCGGATTCCCCGGAGCGCCGGAAGAGAAAGAGCCCCATGAAAAGATACGACATCGCAATCATCGGAACCGGTCCCGCCGGCCTGGAAGCGGCGCTGACCGCGCAGGCCCGGAACAGGAGCCTCCTTCTGATCGGCCCGGACGGGCTCAGCCCGAAGATAAGCAAAGCCGACTCGATCCGGAACTACCTCGGCCTGCCGGACGTGAGCGGTCCGGCGATGCGGGCGGCCTTTCTCGAACACCTGGAAAGCGCCGGAATCCGGATCACCGGCGGCCAGGTCAAAAACATCTACGCGATGGGGGATTATTTCGCAGTCCAGACCGGCGGCATCGACTCGATGTACGAGGCGGAGACCCTGATCCTGGCAACCGGCCTGCCGCTGTCAAAAGGCCTTCCGGGGGAAGACCGGTTCCTGGGACGGGGGGTGAGCTACTGCGCGACGTGCGACGCGGCCCTCTACCGCGGAAAGAAGACGGCGGTGATCGGATACACGCCGAAAGAGGAAGGCGAAGCGGATTTCCTCTCGGAGCTGGCGGACGAGGTTCTCTACTTCCCGCAATACAGCGGGGACGTCCGGACGGCTCCGGCCGTGAAAGTGATCCGTGAAAAGCCGGTCGAAATTGCCGGCGAAAAATCGGCGCGGATACTGAAGACGGACGGCGGGGAGTACGAAACCGACGGAATCTTCATCCTTCGGGAGACGATCGCGCCGGACAAACTGATGCCGGGACTGGAACTCGAAGGGAACCATGTGAAGGTCGGCCCGCGGATGGAGACGAACATTCCCGGCTGCTTCGCGGCGGGAGACATCACCGGCCCCCCGTACCAGTACATCAAAGCCGCCGGCCAGGGGAATGTGGCGGCGCTCTCGGCGGCCGCTTTCCTCGCGGCAAAACAGAAACAGTAGCCATCCACCCGAACCGGCAAAGGAGACAGAAGAATGGTCAAAGTCATTAGTGAAGCGGAATACGGACAGGTTCAGGAATGCCCGCTGGCGGTCCTCGACTTTTCGGCAACCTGGTGCGGGCCCTGCAAGATGATCGCCCCGATCCTGGAAAAGCTCTCCGAAGAGATGAAGGGGAAAGTCGGCTTCTTCAAAACCGACGTCGATGCAAGTCCGGGACTGGCCGCCCGGTTCGGGATCCAGAACATCCCGACGCTGGTCATCCTGAAAAACGGGGAAGAGGCCGGGCGCGAGATGGGATTCAAGCCCGAACCGCTCCTCAGGTCGATCCTGGAAGGCTATCTGAACTGAAGCGCAGAGCGCCCGCTTACCCGCCTTTCAGGCGGCCGATCAGCGGGCGGAGCCGCTTTTTGACGGCGGTCTTCAGCTGTTCAAGGCGGGAACCGAAGAGCTGCCTGTGGTACCGTTTGATGAGCGTTTCGTAATCATACATGGCCGCGTCGGTCACGAAATTGTCGCGTTCGAGCGGCTCGCGCGTGTATCCGCGGAGGGACGAGTTTCCGCCGACCGCCTCGGAAAGCTCGCGCCGCACATAGCGCGCGTCGGCGGCCGACATTTCGACGAGCCGTTTCCCCTTCCCGCTGTTGACCAGGTTCAGCGAAACCCCGCCTTTCTTTTCCGCCTCGTCAGGGCCGAGATCCCCCAGTTTCCAGAAGTCGGCGAGGGTCACGTCTCCCAGGCGCGGCATCCTGACATACGGGCATGTGTAGCATCTTTTTCGGAGAGAATAGTTCTTCAGAAACGCGCGGCCGAGATATTCCATCTTCCGGTCATGCCACGCGAAGTCGAGCGGGCGTTCGGGCGCGGAGCTCAGGCGCAGTTCCACCCCCATGATGTTCCGCCTGCGCCGTTTGCTGCGCATATTGATCGAAAAGACCGGCGATTTGAAAGCCTTTTCCAGGTGGTCAAGCCATTTGCGGTAAAAGAGGGGGGAGGGAACCCCGTGACAGAGAAAGTCGCAGGTGTAGAGGTTCGGCGGATCGTCATTCAGAAAGTTATACAGGCCGGCAACCTGGCAGGGGGTTCCGACAAAGAGAACCGGCCGGCCGGCGGCGAGTTCCTCCCTTACTTCAAGGTAGACCGTTCCGGTCTCCGCCTGAACGTATTTCGAGCAGAGAAGCGGCTTGAGCTCTTCCGCCGACCGCGCCGCACGGTAGCGCACGTCGAGCCGCCCGTCATATCCCGCGCCGAAGACGACGCCCCCCCGGGCGAATATCTGGCGGGCGTAAACGGTAAACATTCCCCCGCTCGAACTGGCGGCCCGCTCTTCAGGGTTGCGGTTCCAGCAGGCGTACGCCTCAGGCCTCTCGGCGCGGGTGACTTTCGGCGCTCTCCGCTGCGGACAGCGCGCCAGGCAGAGACGGCATCCGGCGCAGCGGGCCGGATCGACCGCCGGCAGGAGGAACCCCTCGCGGCCCGGTTCCATCCGAACCGCGTCATGAGGACAGAGATTCCGGCAGATCCCGCATCCGGTACACTTGTCGGGCGAGACGATTTCATCCACGACCTGATTCTTCATGAATCAACACCTTTCTGAGTCCGTCTTTGAGCTTGTTCAGGGATTCTTCCCGATACCGGCGGAGTATTTCGTCCGCCGCATCATCGGCCTCTTCGGCCGGTCCGCCCGAAAAGGCTTCCGGGCCGAAGAGGCGGTCCTGCAAATGAAACGTCTCCAGGAGCGTCCTGACACGCGAGTTCATCGAAGAGGCGCCTTCGCGGCGGTCGCGCATCATCGTCCGGAACGGGCGGCGGTAGAGGATCGAAAAGACTGTTCCGTGGAACGAATCGGTCACCACCGCCGCCGCCGAGCGGATCAGGCTCACGAATTCGGCGGGCCCGGCGTTTAGAACCGGCCGGCATTCCGGGCAGATCTTCTTAAGCCGAAGCGCATCGGGTAGCGAATAGCAGATCGGGGCTATCCGCGCGCCGTGCACCGGGGCGAGCCGCCGCGCCTCGGCCAGAATCTCCGCGGTATTCCCGAGCGAATAGCAGAGGATGTATTTCTCCTCCTGAACGGGAAACCGCTCGGCGCGGCCGGCAAGCCGGTCCCACTCTTCCGCCGAAAGGAGCATCGTCGGGTCAAGGACAACGTCGACCGGCCGGTTGAGGATCTTTTGTATAATTTCGGCCCCTTCCCTTTCGCGAACCGAGATCCACGAGAACGAGGCGAGCGATTCTTTCAGCCGGGCGGCATAGCCGGGATCGACCCGCGAAACGCCCAGGCTCGGCGCGTAGGATATCTTCGTCCCGGCCGGAGCAAAGTCGAGGAAAAAGAAGCGCCGCCCCCCTTCGCCGCGGGTCAGGCCCGGATTCCAGATCTGATCGCTCCCGGCGATGTAGCAGTCGAACGGCGCCAGGCGGGAGAGTCCGCCGTACCCGGCGATCGGCTCAGTCTTTTCGAGCATCTCCCCGTTGAACCGGCGGAACGCCGCATCGCGCCGGCCGAAAAGCGAAAGCGCCCCCCTCGCCAGAGAACGCGGACTGAAAGTTCTGAGAAGGCGCCGGACCGGGCCGGGACGCGCTCCTTCCCGCGGCGGAGAGTAATCGATCAAAAGCGCACGCAGGCCGAGCCGTTTCAGGACACGCTGCATCGCGTAGCGCTGAAGGTCGCATCCGTAGTTCTTCCCGTCCATAAAAGTGACGATTCCGGCGGAATAACCGCGGAACTCACCCGCAGCGGAAGAGTCGGTCCGATCAACAGGAGGGCTGCCGGTCATATCAAGGCCAAAGAGCGGTTTTTGAAGTCTTCCGGAATATCAACACGCAAAGGGGCGCCTCCGAACCGAAACGCCCCCGCGTCAAAGGATAACTTCCCCCCTGCGGATTGTCAACCGCTGCCCGCTGCGGACGGGCTCCTCGGCTCTCTTCCGCGCCGGGACCTTTCCGGTTCGGTGCGGCCGCCCCGCCGGCCGATTCGGCGCATCCGCCGCCGGAATCCGAACGGCCGGATCACGATTTCACCTTGTCCGTTTCGGCGCTTGCCGATAAAATCGGGCCTATGAAAACAAAAGAGTCTCTCCCCCTTTCCTCCGCGTCGGCGGCGCGCCGGTTTTGGACCGCCGCGCTCGGTTTCGCGGTGCTGTGGACCGTCGTACCGACCCTCGTCTTTCCGAACTTCCGGCTCGATATTGTCGAGCAGTTCTTCGTCGGGCAGGAATGGACTTTCGGCAGCGGCTCACACCCCGCGCTGACCGCCAATCTTCTCGACCTGGTCTCGCGCTTCGCCGGAATCGCCGCTGCCCCCTCGCTGACCGCCGCGCTCTTCAATCTGCTCGCCCTCTGGTCGGTCTGGCGCCTGGCGCGGGAATACCTGAACGCGGACCTCGCGCTGGCCGCCGCCTTCGCCATGTTCGGCTACTGGTACCTTTTCCAGATGGAAGGGACGCGCTACAACAACTCGGTCACACTCGACGCGTTTTGGATCTTCGCCGCCTTCCTGGCTCTGAAAGCGATCGAAACCGAAAAGAACATCTGGTGGCTCGCCGCCGGAACGGGAATCGGGCTCGGACTTTATTTTAAATACACAGAAGCGGTTCTGGCGCTGGTGATCGTCCTCTTCCTGACCGCCGACCGCAGCAAGCGGCATGTCTGGCGGACCGCCGGCCCCTGGATTTCAACGGCCGCCGCGTTCCTCATTTTCATGCCGTATATCGTCTGGCTCCTGAAAAGCGAGTTCTTTGCCTCTCTCGCCTACGCCGCGGGGAACGCGCCGCGCCAGGAGGGGTGGCGGGGACATCTCCTGGCGCCGTTCGAATTTCTGAGCAACCAGCTCCCCCTCGTTCTCCCTCCCCTCCTCTGCCTGATTCCGATCCTGTGGCGGGGGAAAGGGAAACGGCCGGAAGAAGCTCCCCTCCCGGAAAAGCCTGAGGCGGACGCCTGGAAACGCCGCTATTTGAACTGGCTCCTCTTCGGGCCGCTCCTCTTCAACCTCGCCTGGTCGGCGCTGGGGGGGGTCTTCCTCCGGTGTGACCTGGGATGCCACATCTGGATGCCGCTTTCGGTCTGGGCGCTCGCCGTCTTCGGAGCGAAAACAACGCCCCGCGCCGCCGCGCGCAGCCGGACCTTTTCCCTCGTTTTTGATTTCGCCTGCCTTCTGGGGGTCGCCGTCCTCGTTCCGCTCGCCCCCCTCTTTGAGAAGAATCTCCCCCGCTACCATTTCCCGGGGAAAGAAGTCGCCGCGCTGGCCGAATCGGTCTGGCACGAAGAATACAGCCGTCCTCTGCCGTGGGTCATGGGCGAACCGTGGACCCGCGGCGCGCTCTACGATGCATGGCCCTGGCTGGCGGGGAATGTAAGCCTCTACGGCCGGGACCGCGCGCGTGTCTATTCCGGACCGAGCCACTCGTCGTGGGGCTCGCTCGACGACGTCCGGCGGGAAGGGGGACTCTTCCTCTGGACCGCGGGGGAACGGGACAGCGAGTTTCTCGACGCGCTCCGCCG
>ONWH01000187.1 GCA_900321495.1 uncultured Planctomycetota bacterium | reverse complement strand
GGTCAAGGCGCAGATGGACGAAGGATACGTTCAGGGGACCGCGCAGAATATCGCGCAGGCCGCTCAGAACTACCAGCGGTTCCGCGTTGCGGTCAAAGAGGCGCAGAACAACCTGTACAAGAACGAACGCCTTCTCCGCTACCTCCTGGGTCTGGCGCCGACCGACGGCCGCCTGATCAAGCCGGTTGACGAACCGACCGTCGCCCGCGTCAAGTACAACTGGACCGAGATCGAAGCCGAAGCGCTTGCCCGCTCGGCGGAACTCCGCCGCCAGAAGTGGATGGTCAAGCGCCGCGAACTCGAACTGATTGCCGCGCGCAACTTCCTCCTGCCCGAACTGAATCTGGAAGGCCAGTATCGGTTCCACGGGATGGGGCACGACCTGTTCTCCTACAAGGACCGCACCGATTACGATCCGTCGAACTACAGTTACTACACCTCCTCGGGGAGCGCCATGCGCAGCCTGACCCACGACGGGTATCAGGACTGGACCATGGGTATGTCGATGCAGGTTCCGATCGGGTTCCGCCGCCAGCTGGCCGCTGTCCGGAACGCCGAGCTGATGCTCTCGCGTGAACGCGCCATCCTCCAGGAACAGGAATTCGAACTGGTTCACAACCTTTCGGACCTCTACGCCGACCTCGACCGGACCTATCATCTGGTCAGCGAGTACCTGACCCTGCTCCGGTTCGCCCGTCAGGAAGTCAGCGCGGTGCAGGCCTCGTTCGATTCGGGAAAAACGACCCTTTTCGAAGTTCTCGAGGCCCAGCAGAAACTGGCCGACGCCGAAACCAGTTATTACAACATGGTCATCAACTACAACATTGCGATCATGAACCTGAACTACAAGAAGGGCTCGCTCCTGGAATACAACGGGATCACCCTCGCCGAAGGTCCGTGGCCGACCAAAGCCTACTTCGACGCCAACACCCGCGCCGCCGAACGTGATGCCGGTCACTATGTCAACTACAAGATCACCGAACCCCGCGTGATCAGCCGCGGAGCCTACCCGCAGATCCAGGGAACCGACCCGACGATCGTTCCCGAGAACTCCAGCGCCTACCTCGACACGCAGCTGCCGACGCTGGAAGAAAACTGAACCAAGTGACTTAATGGCTCTCCTGTCCGTGAGCTTGGGGGAATCCCGAAAGGGGTTCCCCCTTTTTTGATGGTCCGCCGGGGACGGCGCACATCGGTTCCGCTCCTTTTCTGCACTTGACTTCCTCGACTGAAAACAGGAAACTTTCCCGGTTCCCGCGGAGAGGGGGTTCGGTCTCTCCTTTTCCCGCCGGAGCGTCTCCCGAGCCGTCTGTCCCGATGAAAATACTGACCCGATATATCCTTTCCCGCTTTCTGATGATCTTTTTCACCGTTCTGACGGTGTTAAGCGTGGGGATTATCGTGATCTTTCTCTCGCAGGCGACGGTCAAAAAGGGGCTTCCGCTCTATCTGGCGCTCCGTCTGATCCCCAGTTCGATTCCGAATCTGCTCAGCATTGCCATGCCGGTCTCCTGCCTGATGGGAGGGACGTTCTTCTACGCCAAGATGGTCGGCTCGAACGAGATCATCGCGCTGAAAGCGATGGGGGTGCCGCCGTGGAAGGCGTTTATGCCGGTCTGGATCGCGACGGCCATCCTGAGCGGGGTCGCCGTTCTCTGCAACGACCTGGGATTCTCATGGGGGCAGAAGGAGATGACCCGCGTCCTCGTTTCGGGAACCGAGGAGATGATTCTGGGAAAACTCGCCTCTGACGGAAAATTTTCGGATCCGCAGAACAATATCGTTCTGAGCGTCGGCGAGGTAACCAAGTCGGGGGATCTCCAACGGGTGAAGTTTACGGTGAACAACCCGCCGGTTGAGGGGGAGGCGGAAAGCGGCCGGCTCGACGTCAACTTCGAGTCGAACCCCCCGGTTCTTCGGATCGAATTTAACGGGCTGCTGCTCGACGCGAACACCGCAATGGTCATGCAGCGCGAAAAGACCGTGCAGGAGATCCCGCTTGATCAGTTCGCCCTGGGAGGCGGGACGAGCCATTATCCCCCGATGAAAGAGGTCAAAAACGTCCTGGCGTCGATTCGCGCCGAGGAGGAGAAAGACCGGCGCGAAAACGCCGTGCGGACCGCGTTCGCCCTGATCAAGGGGGATTACACCTCGTGGGAGGACCCGAGCTGGGGATGGCGCTGGGATCACGAGGAGTACCAGAAGTACCTCTATAACCGCGCGAACCTGGCGACCCCGCGTTCGTTTGCGGCGGGGTTCACCTGCTTCTTCTTCACATGGATCGGGATTCCGCTGGCGGTCTGGCTCAACTGTTCCGACTATACGACGAGCTTCTTCGTCAGTTTCCTGCCGACCCTGATCGTCTATTATCCCCTCCTGATGTTCGGCTACTCGTGCGCCAAAAGCGGTATCACGCCCCCGGAAATCTGCTGGATCGGGAACATCGTTCTCGGCCTGATCGGATTCTGGATTCTGAAAAAAATCCATAAGCACTGAACAAAGGTACTGGAAAACGGACAGAGGTTAAATTGAAAGTTCGATTCTCACAAATGAAACGGCATCTTCTTCTGCTCGGCGCCCTGGGGCTGTGGCTCGCCGCCGCGCCGCTCTGCGCGTCCTCTCCGATACTGAACCTTCATTTCCCGAATCTGAACATCTTTTCGAAAGACCCGCCCAATCCCGAGTCCCCCGATATCGACCCGGCGGGCCGGGAACCCGAAGTTGCCGCCTATTCCGCCGAAACCGCCTATCCGCGAACCGGGCTTCCTCCGGCACCGATGCCGCCGGGGAGGCAGCCTTCGACTTCCGCCGAGATTTTTCCGTACCGTGAGGTGATCGGGCAGGTGGTCTGCCTTTCCGACTTCCCGCTCGACGACGTCGCGGCGATCCGTAGCGAGATTCAGAACCTCCAGAAGGATCTGACCGACTACCTGGGGATTCCCGAATCGAAGGAGAAAGTGGTCGTCTGCCTTTTCAGCCGCCGCGAGGCGTACACCTCGTTTTTGCAGAGGAACTGCCCGCAGGCGCCGTCGAACCGCCCCGCGCTCTACATCAAAGACAACGGACCGGGGTATGTCTTTCTCCAAAAGGACGACAAACTGATCCTGAATCTGCGCCATGAGATGACGCATGCGCTTCTGAATTCGACGCATAAGAACATTCCGATCTGGCTCGACGAGGGACTTGCGAAATACTTCGAGACTCCCGCCGGGCAGCGGGGACATGAAAATCCCTTCCTCGAGCCGGTCACCGACCGGGCGGGGTCGATCTTTACTCCGGTTCCTTCGCTGCCGACGCTGGAACGGCTCAAAGGGGTCAATGAGATGGGACCGACCCAGTACCGCAACGCCTGGGCGTGGATCCATTTTCTGATCCACTATTCCCCCCGGACCCAGCAGATTTTAAGCCGTTATCTGCAGTCGCTCGAAACCGAAAAACAGGCGGGAATCGATACCAAGCAGGCCGCGGAAATCCAGAAGAGCGCGCCGCTGACCGCCCGGATCAAGAGCGAGATTCCCGACTACAAAAAAGAGTACCGAACCCATTTCGCCGACTGGAGAAAGCGCTGAGGGAACCGAACCGCCTATGCCGATCGAACATTCCGAAGCCCTGGTGATCCGAACGATCGATTTTTCCGAAACGAGTCTGATCCTGACCCTCTTTACCCGCGGGTTCGGGAAGGTCCGGGGGATCGCCAAAGGGGCGCGTCAGCTGAAAAATTCGTTCGATTCCGCTCTTGACTTGCTGACCCGCATTTCTGTATCCTTGATCCGCAAAAATTCCGACGCGCTCGACCTGCTG
>ONWH01000271.1 GCA_900321495.1 uncultured Planctomycetota bacterium | reverse complement strand
GACCGCTCGCCGGAAAGACGCCAGCGCCGGAGCTCGCTCCTCAAATAACGCGAAATGGAGAGGTAACCGGCGGGAACGAAGGTGCCGCGGACATCAAGGTTCGCCACATGCGCCAGAGCGGCGTTTTTCTGAAAGAGGGTCCGGCGGTCCCAATAGATGCGTTCCTCGAGACGGCGGAATGAAGTCCGATCCAGATACTGGCGGGGATAGAGATACGAATCGCGGAACAGGCGCGGCGGAGCGGGACGGTCTTCGCTGCGGCGGCGGAGCTCGGAGGCGATCGGCGAGGAGGCGCGAAACGCCTTTTCGGGAGCCCCGCGGAGAAACCACTTCTGAGATCCCGCCAGATCGAGAGCCAGAAGAAGGAGCGCCGCCGAAAGAAAGACTTTCCTTCCGGGATGGGCTATACGCGGTATCCGGCACAGGAGACGCAGCGCAATGAGAAGGAGCGTCAGAACTGCGGTCTGGGCGAACGCGCAGGCGGCGGACATTTTTGCCGCTCCGGGAATCAGCGGGCCGTAGAGAGTTTTGAGACCGCCGAACTCGGCGCCGCAGCGAACCAGAAGGCGCCCCGGATGAGCGAAACGAACCGCCAGAAAACCCGCCAGAGAGACGAAAAGAAGGATCCAAAGACCCCGCGCGATGCGGCGCGGACGGATCAGCTTTTCCCAGCCGATGCCCGCTAAGAGCGAAAGGGCCAGCGCGGCGAAGGTCATCATTTTGGCGGGATAGCGGAACAGGCTCCAGCCGGGAAAAAGGCGGATCATGAGCCAGTAAACACCGCCGACGGGGTCGGACGCTTTAAACGGCGCGGAGGGAAAGAGGCCCGGCTCGCGGAAGGCGCGGAGAAGCCAGCCGAATCCGAATCCGCCCCACGCCGCCAGAAGGGCAAAGAGCGCCAGCCAGGAAAAGAGAATCCGAATCGAAACGCGCAGATCGGCGGCGCCCGGGGACACGGTGACACCGCACGGGCGGCGGCGGAGCCGGAACGCGGCGAGTGCCGCCAGGAGGGGGAAAAGCCCCATATAGATCGACGGAGTCCAGATTTGGCGGTCCCCCGGAATGGCGGTCAGCCAGCGTGTGTTTTCGGGAAATTCGTGACCGCCGATCCCGGGCCAGAGAAGTTCGGCCGTCCGCCAGGGAGGAAGGGAAAAGTTGTAGATTCCCAGTTCGGTTTCACGCCTTTCGGCCGGAGTCTCGTCGGGAGAAGAGCTTCGGCTTGAATCGAGCGCGGTTTCGGCGGCGGGAAATATCTGAACCGCCGCCAGGGCGAGCCCCAGGAGGATGGAAGCGATGAGCGCGGCGGCTGAGCGGCCTGACCGGGAAGTGCCGGAAAACGGGGATTTCCGGCGGCAGAAAAAGAAAAGGGGGACCGCCGGAAGGATGCCGAAAAGCGCCGTCTGGGGATCGCCGCCGGTAATCATCATCGCCAGGGCCAGCGCCGAAACAGCGGCGGACGGGATTCGGGGATGTGTGGCAAGACGGAGAAAGCCTCCGAGGAGAAACGGAAGCCATGCCGCCCCGATAAGGAACGGAATGTTGGTGACCTGAAACAGGATCTGTCCGCCGAAAGTCCATGCCAGCGCGCCGGCCGACGCGCCGAGGGGGGTGCAGAGGAAAACCGGTTCTCTCTCCCCGCGGGAAAGGGGGGTGCGCGCCAGGTAGAGGAATGCGCCGAAGGCAACCGCCAGATGAACGAGCACATAAAACTTGTATGCCGCGTTAAAAGGGACGCCACGGCCGACGGCGGCGAAAACCGCGGCGCGAACCGGATAGAAGACCGCCGCCGCGGGATTCCCGGCCAGGGGAACGCCGAGGTTTTCGTAAGGATCCCAGAGGGGAAGCTCCCCGGCGGCAAGGCGGGATTCGATCTGCCGGGCGAAGGGATAGTGGTAGTAGCCGGCATCGCGGTAGGCGAAGAGGTCTCCGCCGAAGATGACCTTTCCGAACAGGAACAGGAGAAGCGCCGCAAAAAGCAGAACTCCCGCACCGAGAGCGAAAGCGGTGCGGCGCGGAGAAGCCGATTGCTGATTGAACATGTTCCGGAGGGAAGCCGTCAGTGCCACGCTAACCGATCACTTTCAGCGGAGGGATCCTGACCGTCTCGCCGGAGAGTCCCCCGTAACGCTCGCAGAGGGTTTTAAAATCGTATCGGAGAAAGTCCCACAGTTCCGGCCGCGGATCGCTTGAAAGCCACTGCCGTGAAAGGGCCGAGACTTTCCGATTATACTCTTTCTGAGAAGCGCCGTGAATGAAGTAGCGTCCGCCGAACGTACGGATCGAACCGTCGAAACTCGGCGAAATGTGATAGAGTTCGTGAATCAGGGTCTCGATCTTCTCACGGATCGGAAGATTCACAAAGCGCGGAATATAGACCGAGAGGACATAGAGGATCGGCCGGTGCTCTTTGTCATAGAGGAGCGGCATTTCAACGAGCCGGCCGCCCCGTTTCCCCCGCAGCTGCCCGCCCTCAAAGCGAAGCGGAGTCATCGAAGCGAAAACGCCGTACATCTCGCGGGTGCGCGTCCGGATCAGCGAAACGGCGACATGCTCCATGCGTATCCGGGAAAAAACGGGGAGACGAAAGACCATGTCCCGGCATACGGCGCGTATCGGGTCGGCATAATTGAAATAGTTCTTTGCCATCAGGCGTTCCCCCAAAGACCCGCGGGCCGCGGTTTTCGGCTTGGTATCCCGGCGCGTTTTTTATGACCCTGCCGCCTCAAGCAAAAAGAGGGAACCGGACCGATTCCCTCTCTACGCGTATCAGAATATTAACGGGCGGACGCTCAGTCGACCGTCGGGATGACCGGAGCCGATTTCGCGGCACGGGTCTCTTCTCCGACGAATTCGATGATAGCGCGTTTGCCGGCGTCCCCAAGACGCGGGGTGGCCAGACGGAGGATCCGTGTATAGCCGCCGGGGCGTTCAACATAGCGCGGAGCCACTTTGTCGAAGAGGACGGCCACAGCTTCCTTCGATCCCAGAAGCTGGAGTGCACGGCGGCGGTAGGCCAGTGCCGGAGCGGCTTCTTTGATCCAGGCCTTCCAGCCTTCCCCCTGACGCCACTCTTTCCACTGAGCGGTGCCGCGGGCGGCGGTGCAGTTGAGGTCTGCGGCGGCCTTGATGTGTTTCTGAGCCTTTACGCCGAGAGTCACACAGCGTTCGACGAACGGACGGAGCTCCTTGGCCTTGATGAGGGTCGTCACAATGCGCCCCTGCACCTTCGGCGCCATCTCGGGAGTGTCGTAATCATCGGCATCGCGCTCGGTCAGAATAAGAGCCGAAGCGAGATTCTTCAAAAGAGCGCGCTGATGGTTCGGATTACGTCCAAGTTTTCTTCCAACTTTTCTATGCTGCATGGCCTTAGCCCCTGTCGTTCTCAGATGCCGAAATGCGGCATCACGTTATCTGTGGTTTCTATTGAATGTGTCCCGCGCCGCGGCGCGAAATGGTTCAGGAAAGACGCATCCCCAACGTGAGGTTGTTTTCCCGAAGTTTGCTTTTGACTTCTTCCAGCGAGGTGCTGCCGAAATTGCGGAGATTCATCAGGTCATCCTCGGTTCGGACAACCAGGTCGCGAACCGTCTTGACGCCGTCGGAATCAAGACTGTTCTTGGCGCGGACCGAAAGGTTGAGCGAGTCAATCGGCTTCGAAAGGATCTCTTCCATGAAGGGATCGTGTCCCCCTTCGCGCACGGACGCGCCGCGGGAGAAGACCGTCAGACCGAGTCCGGAATCCTGAATGAAGGGATTCAGGTGCTTGCGGAGAATCTTCGCCGCTTCGACCAGCGCCCAGTTCGGTTCAATCGAACCGTCGGTCCAGATCCGCATGATCAGTTTGTCATACGTCGTCTTCTGACCGACACGGGTCGGCTCGACGAGGTACTGAACGCGCAGAACCGGGCTGTACGAAGCGTCGAGCGGGATCGCCCCGCGGTCTTCGTTGCGGTCTTTGCTCTCCATCGCATCAGCGACCGGAACGTAGCCGCGCCCCTTTTCGACAACCAGCTCCACCTCAAACTTGACGTCATCGGTCAGCGTGGCGATATGAAGATCGGGATTGATGATCTCAACTCCCATATCGAGGATGATATCACCGGCGGTGACTTCCCCCTTTTCGTTCTTTTCGATGCGGATAACGTGCTGCGGCTTGTCGTCCGTCACCTTCGTGATGACCGACTTGATGTTGAGCACCAGCTCGGTAACATCTTCCAAGACGCCCGGAATCGTCGAAAATTCGGAAGGGACGATGTGTCCGCCGTCGGTGCGGATCTTCATCGAGGTGATCGCGCTACCCTCGAGACTCG
The DNA here is from genome assembly GCA_900321495.1 of uncultured Planctomycetota bacterium. Classification (GTDB taxonomy): domain Bacteria; phylum Planctomycetota; class Planctomycetia; order Pirellulales; family Thermoguttaceae; genus RUG695. The sequence continues at coordinate 892 of ONWH01000271.1, read as the reverse complement.
AAAGAAGGACCCGGCGGAGACTGTTGCCGACGGTAATCCCATACCCCTGTTCAAAGGGTTCGACCGCAAACTCGCCGTAAGTTCCAGTAAGCTCGCGAACCGCGACCTTACTCGGCAATTCCATACCTCTCCAGTTAATTTTCATCTTTCAACTCCGCGACAAATGTTCAGCCATCTACAAAGCAACAGTCGGTATGCCGTCAGACGGCGCGACTACTTCGAGCAGAGCTCGACGATCAGCTGCGGCTGGAAAGGAACCGATTCACCGCGCGCGTCAACCGGAACGGCGACATCGTCCGCTTCGGGGAGACGGAGAACCGTCCCGCTCGGAACTTCGGTATCGGACTTGGCGAGGAAATCGGGGACTTCGTTACGGTTTTCGAGGATAGCCAGCTTGACGGCTTCGAGGCTCGTCTTGCGGTTCTTGACCGAGATGACATCGCCGGTGCGGACCAGGTAGCTGGGGATGTCGACACGGTTGCCGTTGACCAGAATATGGCCGTGAGCGACGAGCTGACGGGCCTGAGCGCGGCTGTAGGCGAACCCGAGCCGGTAGACGATGTTGTCAAGGCGGCGTTCGAGGATCGACATCAGAACCTTTCCGGTGTTCCCTTTGGCGACCTCGGCCATGCGGTAGTACTTGCGGAACTGGGTTTCCAGAACGCCGTAGAACGTCTTGACCTTCTGCTTTTCGCGAAGATGAATACCGTATTCGGTCTGCTTGCCGCGCTTCATGCCATGCATGCCCGGAGCGAACGGACGGCGACTCATTGCACAATGCTCGCTGGCGCAGCGCGCCCCTTTAAGCATCAGCTTGACCCCTTCACGACGACATTTTTTACAAACAGCACCCGTTTCTCGAGCCATATCAAATCACTCCAAACCGTGATAT
>ONWH01000032.1 GCA_900321495.1 uncultured Planctomycetota bacterium | reverse complement strand
CATTCGGGCCGACGAGGAACTCGACAACCTTCACTCGCTTTACGTTGATCAGTGGGATTGGGAGCGGACGATCCGTGCGGAAGATCGGAATCTCGATTTTCTGCACAGTGTGGTTGAATCAATCTACGGGTGTGTTCGGTCGCTGGAACAGACGGTCTATCATCACTATCCGCATATCGTCCCGATCCTGCCCTCCGAAGTGACTTTTATTCATTCCGAAGATCTCCTTCAGGAGTATCCTGGTCTTTCTCCCTTGGAACGGGAGAGTGAGGCGGCACGGAAATATGGTGCGGTCTTTTTGATCGGGATCGGTGCCCGTCTGGCAGATGGAAAAAAACACGACGGCCGCGCTCCCGATTACGACGACTGGAGTACTCCGACCAAACCGGGCTATCAGGGGCTGAACGGCGATCTTCTTCTCTGGAACCCTGTTCTGCAACGGAGTTTTGAAGTTTCGTCGATGGGAATTCGGGTCGATAAAACGGCTCTTCTGCGCCAGCTCGATATTGAAGGGTGCCCGGAACGGGCCGATCTGAAATTTCACCAGATGCTCCTGAACGATCAGATGCCTCTGTCGATCGGCGGCGGAATCGGTCAGTCGCGACTCTGTATGTTTATGCTCCGAGCCGCGCATATCGGTGAGGTGCAGGTTTCGATTTGGCCCGAAGAAATGACTGCCCAGGCGGCGGAAGCGGGGATTATTCTTCGTTGAAAAACCGGGTTCTTGGAAGATATAGAATAAAAAAGAGCACCGGAGAGTGCTCTTTTTTATTCGGCTCAGAATTGAATCGATTTGCGCTCGGGCGGTTCGGGTTCCGGTGAGAGCTGATCAATCAGTTTGACGTCTTTTTCACACCATTCGTGGGGGAGTTTAACATCAAAAACAACAAAAAGATCTCCCTTCTTTTCACCCTTTTTAACCGCCGCGATTCCATGCTCCTTGATGCGGAGTTTCGTGCCCGTAGTCGATCCGGTGGGGATCGTTATGGTCACGGTCCCCACCGGGGTGGGGATATCGACTTTTCCGCCGAGTACAGCCTCTTTGAGAGTGATTGGAATGTGAATATAGAGATTCTTTCCTTCGCGTGTGAAAAACTGATGCGGTTCAACGCGGACCTCGAGGATCAGGTCTCCCGCCATTCCCCCCATCGGACTCTCTTCCCCTTTGCCGCGCAGACGGATTTTCTTGCCGGAGTCGATCCCAGGCGGAATTTTGACATCGAGCGTTTCACGCCGTCCGGAAGGCATCTGGTAGGTGAGGGGAACTGTTCCGCCAAGAGCGGCAATTTTGAACGGTACGCTGATTGTGCTGGTAACATTTTGCCCCGGCATGGCCGAATGGCCCCGATGTTGTGAACGGGATCCGTGGCCTGCGAACGGCCCGGCACTGTCGCCAAACGGGTTGGCGCCGTGACTTCCGAACATCTGTCCGAGTATCTCGTTAATGTCGATCCCGGCTCCGCCAGAGGAACTCCAGGTATACGACGACCCGGAACCAAACGGTCCCGCTCCGGTTCCCGGTCCGCCTCCGTACTGCTTGTAGCCGGCGCCAAGCTGGTTATAGAGCTTTCGTTTTTCAGGATCTTTCAGGGTGTCGTATGCCTCCTGAAGTTCCTGAAACTTCTTCTTTGCACCTTCGGGATCGTCAGGGTTGAGATCGGGATGATACTTCCGGGCCAGGTTTCGATATGCTTTATCAATCTCGTCCTGGGAAGCCGTTTTGCTGACTCCCATCACCTTGTAATAGTCGGCCATAAGACGTTTCCTGTTTCAGTGTCCACCGCACCCGGCACATCCTGCCCCGGCGGGGAAGTTCGGGTTCTCGATCGCGAACCCTTTGGCGGTGGGGGTGTCGACGAACGATATTTCGGTACCATCGAGGAAGAGGTCAAACTCCTTTTTCACGACGACTTCGATGCCGTTGTAACAATATTTCACGTCAGCCGCAGGATCGTATTCCTGATCGAAGCCAAGCGAGTACTGCATTCCGCTACACCCGCCGCCGACAATCACCACGCGAATTCGGCTTTCGGGACCCAGAGACTGAGCTTCTTTGACTTTCTTGATTTCGCTGATCGCAGATTCTGTTAAGATGACAGCCATCAAATACCCCTTATCTTCGTCAAGTCGTGTAATCGGCATTCAGATGGACGTATTCCGTTGTCAGATCAGACGTCCAGAAGCGCGCAGATGCATCCCCCTCCTCAAAATGAATTTCGAAGATCGTCTCGCGGTTGGAACGGATTGATTCGGAGACCGCTTCTTTGTCGAAACTGAGCGGAGTTCCGTCGCGATAGAGTGAATAGCCGTTGATTTTCAGCGAAACGTAGGCTGGGTTAAAATCGACACCCGCACGTCCGGCCGCCGAGACGATACGCCCCCAGTTCGGATCGGCACCGCAGATCGCCGTCTTTACCAACACATCGTTGGCGATTGTCTTGGCGATCTTTTTAGCGTTAGCCTGCGTAGCGCATCCGAGCACGTTGACAGTGATCAGATGGGTGACTCCCTCACCGTCGTTTGGGATCATTCGTGCCAACTCGGAACAGATATCGGTCAGGGCATCGGCAAATGGGAAAATGTCCGCCTCGGGAAGGGGACCTGGATTTGCCATCCCGTTGGCCATCAGAAGGACGGTATCGCTTGTCGATGTGTGCCCTTCCACGCTGATGCAGTTGAAAGTACGGTCAGCGGCACGACGGAGGAGGTCTTGCGCCTGTTCCGGCAGAAGGGCCGCATCTGTCAAAATGGCGCAGAGCATCGTTGCCATGTTCGGACCGATCATTGCCGCCCCCTTGCACATTCCGGTGAGGGTCACTTCGTTTCCGTTTGAAAGAGCAATCTTGCGCGAGGCGACCTTTTCGACAGTATCTGTCGTCATAATGGCAAGGGCGGCGTTGTGGAACGCCTCTTTCGTGGCCGCTAGTTCTTTTCCGGCCGCTTCGATTCCCGCTTGAATCCGATCCATCGGAAGCTGAACCCCGATCACACCGGTTGACATCACAAGGGCGGCTTCGTCGTTGGCTCCGACCGTTTTCGCGGCCCATTCGGCCATCTGGTGCGCGTTGTTGAAACCGTCTTCTCCCGTACAGGCGTTGGCGACTCCGGAATTGACGACAATCGCGCGGAAATCCTTGCCGGGAGTCCGAACACGGTCAAGCTGTACCGGTGCACCGCAGACCAGGTTCCGGGTGTAGATTCCCGCCGCAGTTGCAGGAAAGTCCGAGACGATCAGCGCAAGGTCGAGTTTAGTGGTGTTTGGTTTAACGCCGCAGTGAACCCCGGCGAACTTAAACCCTTTCGGCAGATACAGATCCATCACAAATCCCTTAAAAAACATGGACGAAGAACTTTCTCCGTTGCGAGTCGGCATTCGGAAGGAGGAAGGCTCCTTGGAGAAACGATCACCTCTGTTGCGGGAGAGGTCAGTTCACTCATTTTAACGCGACGGGCTGATTTTTCAAGATGAATTGGCTACTTTTCTCTGTTTCGGAGGCGATTGGCGGATATGCCGCGATGGGGAACCATTCCGATCTTTACCACGGTCCGATTCTCTGTCCCCTTGCGCATCGATTGAAAACAAACGATAATGATGGCGGGTTTCTTCGTTTTTTGGAAAGATGACGAAAAGAAGCTCTCCTTCAGATGGTTTCGCCGTATCGGTCGGGGGCGGCGTGCCTTGTTCCGATGCAACAGAGGAAACAGACAATGAAAATCAGGGAAACATTTCTCAAATGCACTGCGGCGTCCGCATTTGCCATCATTTTTTGTGTCGCGGGGAATCTTTTCGCCGATGATGCGTTTCGTGCCAAAATCGAAAGTGACTGGGAATTGCAGGAATCCCATTTCGGACGAACGCTCGATTCGGTCGACGCACTGAAATCACTCCTGACGCGTGGAGAGGAGGTTATTGCGCGATTGGCCGATGAGGAACTGGTTCCCGATACGGCGCTCGAGCGGTGCGAATCGGTTTTTAGAGGAGTTGATCCCGACCGCCTCGGAGATCTGACCGATACGGCCAGACGCGGCCTTTATCTGAGACTTCGGTGGGAGCTGCGCGATCTTCTGTTCCAAAATACTCTTTTTGCTCGGGTGCCGCTCATTTTTGTGAAACGGGAACGGTTCGTCTGTCAGATGCTCCACGAGTATCTTTCGTACTACTACCGCCATTCCGGAATCTGCGGCGGTGGTATCTACCTCTTGAAAGATCCCGGCCGTTCGTTTGAAACGGAATATCTGACGGAAGGGAAGTTCCCGATTGGCACGATCTCGACGATGAGTCTTTCGTACGATGCAAAGACGATCTATTTTTCGTACGCTGACCTTTCCAATTTTACCGATGGTACGGAGCCGATCAAACGGAGCGGTGCCGGATTCGGGGATTACTCCGCCGACTACGTTTCGAAGTTCATGAAAGAGGAAGATGGGAAATTCCACCTTTTCAAGATGGACCTGGAGACGCGGCAAGTCACTCAGTTGACGACCGGCTGTGATGACGATTTCGATCCGGTGGAACTCCCGGACGGAGGACTCGTCTTTATGTCAACACGCCGCGGCGGTTTCGGCAGATGCCATGGTTCCTGGGAACCGCTGGCGGTACACACACTTCACCGTCTTGATTCAGACGGCAAGATTACCACCCTTTCGTGGCATGAGACGAATGAATGGCAACCCTCGATTTCCCATGACGGGCGGATTCTCTACTGCCGCTGGGACTACGTCGACCGTGACGCGGCGCGTCATCACGGCATCTGGCTCTCGAATCCGGACGGAACTGGCGCGGTTTCCCTCTTCGGGAACTATACCGTCGACGTCTGCGCTCTCTATCAGCCGAAGGCTGTTCCCGGTTCGAACAAGATCATGTTTGTCGCCGGTGCTCACCATTTGGATGTCGGCGGGCCGCTTGTCCTGCTTGATCCGCAACTGATACGCTATGACCCGATAAAGTCCGAAGATACTCTCGACTGTATAGAGCGTATCACGCCGGAACTTCCATTTCCCGAAACGGCTGAAGATACACCCGACTCACGGTGCGATCAGTACTATTTCAGCCCATTTCCTCTCTCCGAGGATTTCTACCTGACCGCTTACAGCCATGACACGATCGGCGGGATGCACTACGCGCACAAGCCGAACACGACCGGGAAAACGGGGATCTACTATCGCGACCGGTTCGGCAATTTGGAACTGATGTACGAGGATGACACATATTCCTGCCAGTATCCGATTCCGGTGGCTGAGACTTCGGTTCCGCCGGTGATCCCATCGTCTCTTCCCAAAGAGGTCGAAGGGCCGAAGACCGGGACCTTTATGCTTTCCGATGTCTATGAGGCACTTACTCCTCTGCCGAAGGATCGGCCGGTTAAAGAGCTGAGAATTTTCCAGTTGTTACCGAAGTTTCCTGATCATCGGTCGAATGTCCCGGCGATCGGATACGCCAATGCCCAGAATGCACGCCTGTTGATCGGTACCGTTCCGGTGGAGGAAGACGGGTCAGCTTACTTTACCGCGCCGGCTGAAAAACCGCTCTACTTTCAGGCGGTTGACGCCAACGGAAAAGCCATTCAGTCGATGCGGAGCGAGGTTTATCTCCAACCGGGTGAAAATCGTGGGTGTGTCGGCTGTCACGAGCAGGCCCAGACGATCGGGAAAAACTCTGCAGTGCAATCAATTGCATCACGCCGCCGCCCTTCACAGCTGACTCCACCTCCGGCTGATATGGCACCAATTTCCTATCCTCGACTGATTCAGCCGATTCTCGACCGTTCGTGTGTATCATGCCACGGCGGGAACGAGGGGGACTCGGCGCCGAATCTTACCGGCGCCATCAGCGGACACTATACCGAATCGTATAACGGTTTGCACGCCTTTGTCCGTTATTACGAGTGGGGAGGGAACAATATCCGCTACATGTCAACTCTTCCGGGAATGTGCGGCGCTGATATGAGCCCGCTGTCCGCGATCTTAGACGACAAGAATCACGGTGAAAAAATTTCGCTTTCCGATGAGGACCGCCGGATGATCTATCTCTGGCTTGACGCGAACGCTCCCTTCTACGGTGTCTATGATGCCGCAGTTCAGAAAAAACAGCAGACCGGCGAAAAGGTCGATCTCCCTGAGATACAATAAACAAAAATCAACTTCGTAACGAAAGATGAACAAAATGACAGAAAAAAAGCAAAGATTGGGTACACGTTGTATTCATGCAGGATATGAGCCGACGAATGGTCAGCCACGTCAGGTTCCGATTATCCAGAGCACTACGTTTAAATATGACACGTCCGAAGATATGGGGAAACTCTTTGATTTGGAAGTGGCGGGATATTTCTATACGCGTCTCCAGAACCCGACGAACGACTTTGTCGCCGCAAAAATTGCCGCTCTTGAGGGGGGGGTTGCCGGTATGCTGACTTCGTCCGGACAGGCCGCCAGTTTTTTTTCCGTCTTTAATCTCTGTTCCGGCGGGGATCATATCGTTGCTTCCTCGGCGATCTACGGCGGCACGTTTAACCTGTTCAATGTTACGATGCGGCGGATGGGGATTGATTTTACTTTTGTTGCGCCTGACGCGACCGACGACGAACTCCGTGCTGCTGTTCGTCCAAATACCAAGGCCTTCTTCGGTGAAACGGTCGCAAATCCAGCGCTTGCCGTTCTCGATATCGAACGGTTTGCCAAGGTCGCCCATGAACATGGAGTTCCCCTGATCGTTGACAACACATTTCCAACCCCGATCAACTGCCGCCCCATCGAGTGGGGCGCTGATATTGTTACCCATGCGACAACGAAATATATGGACGGGCATGGGACCTGTGTCGGCGGCGCTATTGTTGATGCCGGAAAATTCGACTGGTTTGCCCATGCCGATAAATTCCCCGGATTCACCACGCCAGATGAATCATATCATGGGATTGTTTACGCCGAAAAGTTTGGTTTGGAGGGGGCGTTTATTACCAAGGCCACCGCGCAGTTGATGCGTGATCTGGGGAGTATTCCCTCGCCGCACAACAGTTTCCTTTTGAATATGGGGCTTGAATCACTTCACGTTCGGATGGAAAGGCATTGTGCCAATGGACAGGCTGTTGCGCAGTTTCTCGAAACAAACGGCAAGGTCGCTTGGGTGAATTATCCCAATCTCCCCTCGAGTCCTTACTATTCACTTGCGCAGAAGTATCTGCCGAATGGTTCATGCGGCGTTGTTTCGTTCGGGCTTCACGGGGGACGTAAAGCGGCCGAAGCTTTTATGAAAGAACTGAAAGTCGCCACGATCGCAACACATGTCGCCGACGCGCGCAGCTGTATCCTTCATCCGGCCAACGCAACACACCGCCAACTCACCGATGAAGAGCTAGTTGCCTGCGGTGTCGGGCCGGATCTGATACGTCTGTCGGTCGGGATCGAAGATGTCCGTGACATCATCGAAGATGTTGAGAACGCACTCAGGGCAGTGTGATATTCCGCTGCTTCAGATAACGAGGTTCGCCCTTCGATAAATTGTTTACGGGGCGAACCCTTTATTTTTCCCCGTTCCGATAATATTTTCATGGAGGCTCTTGATGACACGCCGATCTTCATTTGTTTTCCTTTCGCTCCTTTCGTTCTCGCTTCTTTCAACGGCGACAGTTTTTGCGTTGGATACGATTCCCTCGCCTCCCGAGTTCCGTACGGTTGCCGATGACGCCCGTCCCTGGGCTTATTACTTCTGGATCAAGGGGAACGTCTCGAAAGAGTCGATCACTTTTGACATGACCCGTATGAAGGAACTTGGGTTTGGCGGTGTCCTTGTACTTGACTCGCGCGGGTATCATGAAGACGCCGAGAATCATCTTCCGGTCCCAGTCCCGGTCCGCCATGAGTTCATGTCTTCTCAGTGGCAGGACCTGATTCTTCATTTGATCACTGAGGCCAATCGGCTAGGGATGAAGGTCAGTCTCAATCTCGCCAATACCGGCGGCTCCCTTCGAGGTCCCTGGGATCTGGCTGACGACGGTCCCCGATTGCTTGTCAGTCAGACACTGGTCCCGAAACCGGGCGAGCCGATCAATCTCCTTTTGCGTCAGCCGGTCTATCAGCGGTATTACCGTGATGTGGCGCTGTTGGCGATCCGTGCTGATCGCGAGATCAGCCCAACTGAGAACTTTTCAGGATTCACTCCAGCCTCCCCGCCCGGAGATGGCGCGCCGCGCGTCTTGGAAATGATTGACCTCTCCGATGATCTGCGCCGAGAGCGTATCGAGTGGATACCTCCCGCCGATGAAAACGGCTGGACTGTTGTCCGGTTCGGAACCGTGGTGATCGGCGACACGGGGAGTGTAGATATCTTAAATTCAAAAATTACGTCCGCCTACTTTCAGAAGATGGCCGGGCGCCTCTTGCAGCGGACAGCCGAGTTGGAATCCCGTATGGGAGAACGGCTTATCGGCCGGACTCTCACCAGTTTTTATAACGTAAGCTGGGAAGGGGCCAATCCGAACTGGACAGATCGATTCGAGCGATTCTTCGCGCAGAAACGGGGGTATGAGATTACCCCTTTTCTGCCAGTTCTGGCGGGGATGATTGTTAAAGACCAAGAAACAACACGCCGGTTTCTGATTGATTACCGTAAGACTGTGGCTGACGCATTTCGAGAGAACTGCTATCGGAAGATCGGGGATCTCTGTCATGAGTCGGGGGTCTTCTGGCATTCCGAGAACGGCGGTCCGTGGAATCGCAGCGCGCCGATGTTTACAGAAGCCGACATGCTTACGTTTTGGGGAGAAAATGATATTCCCCAGGGGGAGTTCTGGGTGCAGGAAGGCCACACTCCGACCGGTCAGAGCAATGCGAAGTTTGTCGCTTCGGCTTCACACATCTACGGGCGCGGGCTGACCGCCTTAGAGGCCTTTACGCATATGACACGACATTGGTCCCTCTCGCCGACGCTTCTCAAACCCTCGGCGGATCAGAATTTTATTGACGGCGGAAATATGTTTCTGTGGCACACCTATACAGCCCCTGTCCCCATGGACTGCGACGGAGAATCAAACACAGAGGCGGCATTCGTGGCGCGTGAGGACGACATCTCCCCGAACGGTGCGGAAGATACTTCGGGAACAGTGTCCGATTTCGGGAAACCGGGGATCGAGTACTTCGCGGGAACGCATATCAATTCAAGTGTAACCTGGCAGAAAGACGCCGCCCCTTTTGTCGCCTACCTTGCGCGCTGTCAGTCACTTCTGCGTGCCGGACATTATACTGCCGACTTCTGCGTGTATACTAGTGACAAGAACTACCGCATATGGGGGCGTGGAGCGAAATGGAACCTGACTTCCGGTTGGGGAGCGCCGAAAGGGACAGCGTACGATCTTTTCGATACCAGAGCGCTTATCTCCCGTCTGGAATGGAGGGACGGACGGTTCCTCCTTCCCGATGGGATGAGTTACGCGTATCTGGTCTTCGATCCGGAAGATGAGGAATTTCCCCTGGCGGCGCTCGAAAAGATCGCCTCATTGACCGAATCGGGGGGACATCTGATTCTGGGGCCGAACCGGCCAAAACGTACTGTCGGTCTTTCGGACGGTCCCGATGCCGATGAGCGGCTCGGCGAAATCGTCCGACGGCTTTGGGGTGAGGGCACGGCTGGCGCACGGCCGTTCGGCCAGGGTGTCGTTTATACAGGAATGACGCCGCTAGAGGTAATGACCGCTGAGGGGAAGTCACCCGATTTCGACGGCCCTTTTGAGTACCATCATCGGCACTGTAGCGATGGAGATATCTACTTTATCGTAAATACACAGGGTGTCCCCTGCAGCGCCGAATGCGTATTTCGCGCTCGAGGTGAATCGATAACCGTCTGGAATCCGGTGGCAGATGAACTTATTTCACTTGAACCGCGGAGTGAAGATGGGAATCTGACAGCCCTTTCCGTTTCTTTGCCGGAGTATGGGTCCGCCTTTGTCTTCTTCACGAAAACACCGTTTGACGGAACAGAAGAGAGCAGACCGGAAACTGCGGGCGAGTCAATCGAATTGACCGATCCGTGGCGTGTCAGATTCGATCCGGCCTGGGGAGGTCCGTCTGAGACGATTTTTGAAGAGCTGACTCTCTGGAACGAACACCCAGACCCGAACATTCGTTATTACAGCGGTTCTGCCGACTATGAAACCACGTTTACACTCACCGCGGACGATCTGGACAACCGAAATCTTGCGCTCGATATCGGGCGCGCCGCCGTTATTGCCCGTATTGAGATTAACGGGTCTGATGCCGGTGTTCTCTGGACATTTCCCTGGAGAATGGCGCTCGGAAAAGGACCTGTCCGTGAGCTTTTGCGGGAAGGGGAAAACCGTCTGATCATTCGGGTGACAAATACCTGGTCGAATCGTCTGATTCGGGATGCGCAACTTCCACCGGAGGAACGCGTGACCCGGACAAATGTTCAGCTCTATCCCGCCGGTACAAAATTTAATCCATGGCAGGGATACGCCGCCGATGAGCCGCTTCGTGAAAGCGGCCTGATCGGACCGGTCCGTATTCTCAAATGACAGCTTGATCTTCGAGGGGGGGGCTTCCCCCCATTCCTTTTTCGATTCTGATATTTATGAGATTCTGAATTTTAAGTAAAATGGGTAAAAGACTGAAAACTTACAAGGGGGTAGGTTCGATGCGATAAGGGAAGCCTATGACAGTGGCAGAAGTGGTCATTACGGAACTGACCGTTCACCTGGTCCTTTTTGGAGCCGCAGTGCTGGCGGCGTCATTTGCGACCGTCTATCTTGTTTATCGTCTGGTAAAAGTCTGCCCGGCTTCTCTCCTGACATTCCTGGTAGTTCTTTCTGTGACGGCAAATATTGTCGGGGGCCGGATATTCTACCATTCATTGAGTGATCTGAGCTCGCTCCGTATCCGGTTTGGCCGGCAGTCGGGCCTGATTCAGGATCTCCGTCTCAGTATCGATCAGAAGAACAGTCGGCTGGCGGGGACTGAGTCGACCCTGGCCGAAATGAATCAGGCGATCACCGAGAAGGACGCTACGATCAGGAATGTGTCAGCCGATCTGGCACAGACGCGGCAGAAACTCGAAAGTGTCGCCGCGCGTAACGCCGAACTGGCCCGTGTCCTGGGCGAAAAGGACGCTGCGTTTCAATCGACGGTGGATTCTCTCTCGGAAATCAAAGAGAGTCTCGAAAACGGCAATATGAAGAACAGCGAACTTTCGCAGTCGCTTGCTGAAAAGGAGGCCGCGCTCCGGCGGCTTACCGAATCCCTTTCAGAAACGATTGATTCGTTGGAAAGCACCAACGCTCAGAAAGATGAACTTTCCCAAGCCCTTTCGGAACGTGACGCACAGATTCAGACGGTGACCGATACCCTCAGTCAGACGAAAGAATCGCTGGCTAACGCCAGCCAGCAGAACAGTGAGCTGACCAGGACCCTCGCGCAGCGGGACGAGGCGATCAAGGCAGGAACCGTTGCACTGGCTCAACTCCAGACTACACTCGAAGACGCAAATACCCAAAACCGCGAACTTTCACGAACACTCGCCGAAAAGGAGATCGCCATTCAGCGAAGCGCGGCGGCATTGGACGACGTGAACAGAACCCTTGCCAGTGCCAATGCCGAAAAGAGCGAACTCGTCCGTGCCCTTTCCGAAAAGGGAACAGCACTGCAGGAAGGGGCTACCGCACTGGCGGAGGCGAAAGAGGCGCTTGCTGCTGCCAACGGTCACTGCAGTGAACTTGCGGCCACCCTGGCCGAAAAGGACTCGGCGATTCAGACTGGTACCAAGGCGCTGGTTCAAGTGAAGGAAAACCTTTCCGAAGCAAACAGACGGAACGACGAGCTCCTCCATGGTCTGACAAAAAAGGACGAGGAGATTGCCCTGGTTCGTGCAACGCTGCGCGAGAAGGAAAAGTCCCTGACCGAATCGGACAACCGAAATATAGAGCTCCTTCAAACGGTTGCTGAACGGGATGCCGCCGTTCAGGACGCCAATGCAGAACTGATTCGTGTAAAAGAGGAACTTTCCCGGGCTGATGCGCATAACGACGAACTCACCCAATCGCTGGCGGTGAAGGACGCCCAGATCAAATCGGCGGCCGACGACCTGGCGACCGCGCGCGAGAGTCTCCGCCGCGCGAGAACGGAGAACCGTGAACTTTCTGAGTCGCTCACAGAAGCTGCGAATCAGGCGAAGGTAAACGCCGAAAAACTTGATCAGATAACCTTGCAGAGAGACGATCTGGATGGAAAATACCAGCTTCTTCGCCGTACGCTGCGCGGGAACGGGCATGGTCTTCTCGTCATGCGCTATACAGCAGTCGGGGAACCCGATTTCGCTGCGCAACTCTATCCGATGCAAAAGATCCAGGCCGACTCATCCCGGGAGTTCAATCAGCGGATTGCCACACTACTCGACAATCTGGGCCGAATGAATATCGTTTTTGATGAATTCTACGTCCAGGGAATGAATCCCGGTTCGTCGCAGCTGCGGGAACTTGAATCGGGACTCCGGTCCCGGTTTCCCGAAATCCGGATCAGTACCATTACCGAAGACTGACCTGGCGAGCCGCTTCGTTCCGCCGAACGGGACATCTTTTCAAAAAGAGAAGGGAGAGCAATTGTTGCCCTGCCGGTTATGAAAGCGCGTCAAAGTCGAATTGAAACATTTCTTCAATAATATCGCGGAAGGTCCGTTTCGGGCGCCAGCCAAGAATTTTCCGTGCCTTCGTAGCATCACCGCAGAGAAGTTCGACTTCGGTCGGCCGGAAGAATTTCGGATCGATTTCGACCAGAATCCTGCCGCTTTTACGGTCGAGTCCGATTTCGTCAATGCCGGAACCTTTCCAAATCAGGTCGAAGCCGGCCAGATGAAAGGCGGTTTCAACCAGTTCCCGAACCGAGTGGGTTTCACCGGTTGCCAGAACAAAGTCGTCCGCCTTTTCAGCGTTTAAGATCAGGTGCATTCCTTCCACGTAGTCGGCAGCATGCCCCCAGTCGCGGCAAGCGTCGAGATTTCCAACCGAGACCTTTTCGGCAAGTCCCAGTTTAATCGCGGCTGCCGCGCGCGTAACCTTCCGCGTCACGAACGACTCGCCGCGCAGCGGTGACTCGTGATTGAAGAGGATTCCATTCGAGGCGAAAATGCCGTACGCCTCGCGGTAGTTGATCACCGTCCAGTAGGCGAAGAGTTTCGCCGAGGCGTAGGGAGAACGCGGATAGAACGGAGTTGTTTCGGTCTGCGGATTCTGTCTAACTTTGCCGAAGAGTTCTGATGTGGACGCCTGGTAGAACCGGGTCTTCTCTGCCAAACCGAGAGTTCGGATCGCATCCAGAATCCGAAGCGGGCCGAGCCCGTCGACATCGGCTGTATATTCGGGGGTATCGAACGAAACGCGTACATGCGACTGAGCCGCCAGGTTATAGATTTCATCCGGCTCGGTCTCTTCCAGAATCCGGTGCAGTCCGCCGCTGTCGGTCATGTCCCCCGACATGAGAGCGAAAGGTATTTTGCCTTCCCGTGCATCAGCCAGGAGGGGATCGATCCGTGCGGTATTCGGGAGAGATGCACGGCGTACCACGCCACAGACGCGATATCCCAATCGGAGCAGGTAGCGCGAAAGATAGGTGCCGTCCTGTCCGGTCACACCGGTAATCAGTGCGGTTTTACTCATAGAAGGCGATCCTCCCCTGTTCCGTATTTTTCAATGACGTAGTCGATATCCTTATCACCCCTTCCGCTGCAGTTAACCAGAATCGCGCCGCTGCGGTGCTCTTTAGCCCAGCGCATGGCATAGGCGATAGCGTGTGAGGATTCAATGGCGGGAATGATTCCTTCATAGCGGGAAAGGTTGAAGAACGCGGAGATCGCCTCATCATCAGACGCTGTCACGTAGTTGACACGTTTTTCCTTCGCCCAGAACGCGTGTTCCGGTCCGACGCCGGGATAGTCCAGACCACTGGCGTTCGAATAGACTGGCGCGGGATTCCCTTCATCGTCTTGAAGCAGAAGACTTTCGAAGCCATGAAGGACACCCTTTTTCCCGTAGGTGATCGTTGCGGCGTGATCACCGAGATTTGTGCCGCGTCCGAGCGGTTCAACACCATAAATTTCGACCGGGTCGGCGAGGAAGCCGGAGAACATCCCGGCGGAATTGCTTCCTCCGCCTACACAAGCACAGACAGCATCGGGAAGAAGACCGGTCATCTCGAGGAACTGCTCGCGCGCTTCGATACCGATGCACATCTGAAAGTCACGGACCATCATCGGGAAGGGGTGGGGGCCAACCACCGAACCGATGCAGTAGATGCTCTCCTTATACGATTTCAGGTAGGAATCGAACGCCGAGTCGACTGCTTCTTTGAGCGTTTTGAGCCCGAAGGAGACAGGAACGACTTTGGCGCCGAGAACCTTCATCCGCGCAACGTTCGGCGCCTGTTTAACAATGTCGACTTCACCCATGTGGATTTCGCATTCCAGCCCGAAATAGGCGGCGGCTGTTGCCAGCGCCACTCCGTGCTGGCCGGCACCCGTTTCGGCTATGAGACGCTTTTTCCCCATGAAATGGGCCAGGAGTCCTTCACCCATGCAGTGATTCAGCTTATGTGCGCCGGTATGGTTCAGGTCTTCCCGTTTGAGGTAGATCTGGCATGCGCCGAGTTTTCGCGACAGACGGTTACAATGGTAGACGGGGGTCGGCCGTCCCTGGAACTCTTTTCGGATCCGGCGGAGTTCGTTGATGAACTGGGACGAACGGCAAATCGTCTGATAGGCGTAGTCAATCTCTTCGAACGCCTTTTTCAGATTATCGGGAAGGTAAACGCCGCCATATTCGCCGAACCGCCCTTCGTGATCGGGATAGTTGTGAAAGTAGGTTTTATAGTTCATGACAGAATGATTTCCTGTGATTTCTGCTATACAATAAATCCCCATGAAATATATATTTTGCCATGGGGAACTTCACCGTCATTGTATCGGCGAGAGGCTCTCCGTCAAGTGATCAGTGATGGTTAGCCGTTCGCACACTTATTCAAAACGAAGTCTGACAGAGGTTAACTCTCGGCAACGGCGGTCTTCCACCCTCTCGGTACGTCGAGATGATATGAAATCCTGCCATCGGTTTTTTCCCAGGAGAGCGAGATCGCTCCGCCCGGAACCGGTTGAACCCCGGCAGCGCGACTGATGTTCACATGTTCCTTATTTCCGCCTTCCGGCACCGGAGCCTCAGGCTCAGACTCTGTGAAGTTTTGGAACACGACGCGTACCGATTTTCTCTGAACGTCGACTTCGGCGATACCGACCACGTCACGGAGCAGAACGTGGCAGATGTGCGAAGCAAACCCGTGGTTGCAGCTGGCATAGGCGCCGTCGTTTTCCCAGAGTGTTCCTGTTCGGTCGGCCATGTACTCGTTATAGGCAACAGACTCTTCGAGAAGCTGCGCACCGCGGCCGGCCCGTGAAAGGAGCTCGAGCCGAACGACATTGCCGACGAAGGAGTTCGCCTTGTGAATTTCCGGGTACTTCCCCTCTTCAACACGGTGCGGACCGAACTCGTTGAGCAGGATGTTCCAGAGTCCTGGGTGGGACTCCGGCGTGGCGGTTCCGAAGAAGAACGCGAAATACTGACAGACCTCGGTTCGGTTTCGGGTGACCTCGAGCGTGCCGTCCTCCTTACGAACCGCGTTGTCAACAAAAAACTCCCCATCGAACGATTGGAGTCTGATCGTCTCACGGACTTTAGCCGCCTTCTCTGTCCAATCGGAGCGGTTATACAGTTTCCCCGCTGCTTCGAGAGCCGCAGCGTAGAGCATATTGCTCGGATAGTTGACATCCTGTACGAACTTGTTTGCGGCGGACCATTCAACGAAGACCCAGCTCTTGAGTTTTTCAAGGAGCCCGTCGGAATTTTCAAATTGAATGAAGAAATTCATAAGCTTTTCGACCTTTGTTTTCAGACCGGATACAATCGTCTTGTCTCCTCCGCGACAGGCATATTCGGCCAGTTCGACCACGAACCAGAGAGACCAATTCGGAATGTAGACCCCGTCATAGTGGTCGGCGGGATAACACATAGGGAGCATTCCGTCCGGAAGAGCCTTGAACGAGTCGGGAAGCATGTAGTTCTCAAAGAAAGCGTCTTCGACGTCGGTTACGCCGCTTAGGTCGAATGCCGTTCGCGCCGTGAAGAAACTGTCGCAAAGCCATCCTGCGCGTTCGCGGTGGGGGCAGTCGGTGAACGCGTCGACTGCATTCTCCCGGAATGTCAGGATTCCCGCCTGAAAAAGCTTTTCAAGCCGCGGATCGGAACAGGCGAACGCAGCTTGTCGAATTTCGGGATAGGCGTATTCACGCAGATAGAACCTTCTGAGCCTGAAAGAACCTTTAAGACAGTGGATCTTCGCATACCGGCCGACTTGAGGTTCAAACGCCTCGATATTTTT
>ONWH01000229.1 GCA_900321495.1 uncultured Planctomycetota bacterium | reverse complement strand
GGGGAAGCCGGCGGCGCGGCATTGGCCGCCGGCCGGGCAAAGTCTTCGAGATGCTCTTCGTAATAGGCGGCAATCTCTTCATCGGTCACCGCGTCGAGGAGCTCGTCGGTCAGTTCCGCCGAAACAACCTCAAAAGAGGTTTTCGTCGGCATAAAGAAACCGGGCCGGTCCGAAGTCGCGGACCAGGGAACATTCTTGTACATTTCAAAATAGGCGCGGGCCTCTTCTTTGGTCGGATCGGGGATCTGATCGAAGTAGTTCTCAACCGGAAATGCCGCAACTTCAGCCTTGAGCGTGCGGTAGAGCCGTTCGCCGACCGCGGCCTCTTCACCCGGAACGGCGGCCAGAGTGCCGTGTCCGGTCGGCATTGCTGTCATCGCGGTGATCGGATCGTTCCGCCACCCGCCGTCGGCACGCCGGATCATCCAATCGTAAACAAGCTGATTCTGCAGAAGAAGAACCAGTCCGTCCTGACGCAGGCCGGCTGACGCCAGCCCCTGCGCGAGATGACGGGAGTTCAGTTTGCCGTTGAAGAGGGATGTCAGGTAGTCGCGGACGTTGTTTTCGGTCGGCGCGAGCCCTTCTTTCCGTCCGCTCTGAACGATGAGCCAGCGGTTCACCAGATTTTCGGAATTCTCGCCGTTTAAGGTGTTCGAAAGTTCGCCCAGGAGGAGCATCAGCTGATCGAGAATGACCGGCATCCGCTCTTCCGGCTTGTCGGCGGGCCCCTCGAATGTGAAGATCAGGTTCCCCTGTGTGGCCAGAAGCTGGTCTTCGGCCATTGCGCTTGCCGCTGTCTGCAGGAAGGTATAGAGGCGGTTCACCTCATCCTGCTGCATGAGCATCGCGGCGTAATCGTAGTTTCCGAGCGTTTTCGTCTTGGCGAAAACCCCGCCCTGAGCGGTACGGGACCCGACCTGCAGACACTGGAACATCGAGCCGAGCGCAATAAACGAAAACATGGTGAAGAGGGTCAGACCGGCCAGCCAGGCGGTCTGATTTTTTCTGAAAATCCGGAAAGGATTGTGTCTGGCCATCAGTGATATCCTTAAAAACCTTATCCAAAACGGTGCGCCGCGCGGTCACAACAGGGAGGGCGGCAGGCGCGATAGTGAAAAAACCGCAGCATCGGCGCTCGGTGAAAAGAGCGGCGCCAAGACGCGGAAAGACTGACGCGGGGGAAATCCGCATACGCGCTGGGGAAGAATCCGACTCCCGCAACGGGCGGATTATAACGGTTTTTTCGATTCGTATCAACGGGGATTCACCCCTCTTTGAAACAGGGGGGAAATGAAAAGTCTTCTTGACCTTATTCCTGATGGGCGTTATGTTATGGGGAAGAAAGCGGTCGGAAGGCCGGGTTACGTTTCAGTTCATTCAACCAAGAGTTCAGGTATGGCAACCGTAAACAACAACGCGCTGGTCATCGTCGAATCCCCCAACAAGGTCAAAACCGTCGGTCATTTTCTCGGCCCCGGTTTCACCACCGAAGCGAGTGTCGGGCATATCCGCGACCTGCCGAAAGGGACGAAAGACCTTCCCGCCGAATACAAGAAGGAGCCGTGGGCGAGGCTGGGCGTTAACGTCGATCACAATTTCGATCCCATTTACATCATCCCTGCCGACAAGGTCAAACAGGTCAAAAAACTCAAATCGCTCATCAAAACGGCGAGCGCCGTCTACCTGGCGACCGATGAAGACCGCGAAGGGGAGGCGATCAGCTGGCATCTGCGCGAAGTCTTAAAGCCGCGGGTACCGGTCTATCGGCTCGTCTTCAACGAAATCACCGAAGAGGCGGTCAAAGCGTCACTGAAGGCCCCCCGCCAAATTGACGAAGATCTCGTCAAGGCGCAGGAAACGCGGCGGATCATCGACCGGCTTTTCGGCTATGAAATCTCGCCCCTCCTCTGGTACAAGATCCACAACAACCTTTCGGCCGGACGCGTGCAGAGCGTTGCGGTCCGGATCATCGTCGAACGGGAACGGGAACGGATCGCGTTCCGCAGCGCCGAATACTGGTCGCTCCAGGGAAAATTCCATCCGGAGGCGGATCAGGGGCTGACCGCGCAGCTCGTCTCGGTCGGCGAACGGAGCATCCCCAGCGGGAAAGATTTCAATCCGGACACCGGAAAGCTTATCAAACCCGAGAAGTTCATCCAGATGAACGAATCGGATGTCAGCGCCCTCGCCGCCCGGCTGGCGGGGAAGGAGGCGCGGGTGAGCGGAGTCACCGAATCCCCCTACTCGCAGAATCCTGCGGCGCCGTTTACCACAAGCACGCTCCAGCAGGAGGCCGGGCGAAAATTCGGCTTTTCGTCGAAGATGACGATGAGCACCGCGCAGAGTCTTTACGAAAACGGGTATATCACCTACATGCGTACCGACTCGACCAACCTTTCGAACGAAGCGCTCGCCGCCACGCGCCGGATCATCGCCTCGCATTACGGTCAGGAATACCTTCCCGACACCCCCCGCTACCATCACACGAAGGTCAAGAACGCGCAGGAAGCGCACGAAGCCATCCGTCCGGCGGGGAGCAATTTCGCCGAACCTTCCCAGCTGCGCGGCCGGCTCCGGAACGACGAATACCTCCTCTACGACCTGATCTGGAAACGGACGGTCGCCAGCCAGATGAAAAACGCGCAGGGATTCACCAAAGAGATCACTGTCGATGTCGACGACGCGCGCTTCTCGACCAGTGGAAAGACGATAACCTTCCCCGGATTCCTCCGCGCCTATGTCGAAGGGCACGACGATCCGTCCTACGAGCTCGACGACCAGGAAAAGATCCTGCCCAATCTTGCCGTCGGCCAGACGCTCGCCGTCGACGAGCTCCTGCCTCAGCAGCACACGACGATGCCCAAACCCCGCTATACGGAATCGGCGCTCATCAAGGAGCTTGAACGGCGGGGGATCGGCCGGCCGTCGACCTTTACCGCGATCATCGACACGATCATGAACCGGCAGTACGTCTTCAAGAAGAAGGGGGGAGGAAAAACCCCGCCCCTCATCCCCACATGGACCGCATTCGTGGTCTGCCAGCTCCTCGAATCTCATTTCCCGGAACTGGTCGACTACGATTTCACCGCCGAAATGGAAAGCCAGCTGGACGAGATCAGCCGGGGTGAACTCGACTGCATCGAGTACCTGAAAACGTTTTATTTCGGAGGAACCGGTCCCGGAGCGCATCCCGGTCTGAAGACGCTGACCGAAAGCAAGGTCAGCGAAATCAGCGCACGCGATATCAGCCAGATTCTGATCGGTACGCCGACCAATCCCGACGGGACGCCGGGTGAACCGGTCTACGTCCGGGTGGGCCGCTACGGCCCCTTCCTCCAGCAGGGGGAAAACCAGACGGGAATCCCCGATATGCTCCCTCCCGACGAACTGACGCTCGAAAAGGCGGAAGAACTCTTCCGAAACGCTTCGCAGAAAGAGGAACCGCTCGGAATCGATCCTGAATCGGGCAAGAAGATTTACGTGAAAGTCGGCCGGTTCGGTCCCTACGTTCAGCGCGGAGACGCCGAAGACGGCGAAAAGCCGCAGAATGCCTCGCTTCTGAAGGGGATGACCCCTGCAACCCTTACCCTCGATGAGGCGCTCGGTCTTTTGGGCCTTCCGCGCACACTGGGGGTTCACCCGGAAAGCGGTGAAGAGATCGTCGCGAACAACGGCCGGTTCGGACCGTACGTCAAGTGCGGTTCGGAAACGCGGTCGCTCGGAGCTGACTATTCGCCGATTTCGATCACGTTGCAGGAGGCGCTTGACCTGCTGGCGAAACCGAAATTCGCCCGCAGCCGTGAGACTGCCAAAAAATCGGCGCCCCTCAAGACGTTCGGCGACTCGCCGGTCACCGGCAGTCCCGTACAGCTTATGGATGGGCGGTACGGGCCTTACGTTACCGACGGGACGACCAACGCCTCGCTGCCGCGCGACATGGCGCAGGAAGAGCTGACTTTTGAAATCGCGCTCGACCTTTTGGAAAAGCGCGCCGCTAAGGGAAAAGTCACCCGGCCGCGCCGTACTGCGGCCAAAAAGGCACCAGCCAAAAAGACGGCCGCGGCGAAGAAGACAACGGCGAAAAAGACCGTTGCCGCTAAAAAAACACCCGCCAAAAAGACAACCAAAAAGAAGGCGGAGGAGTAACTTTCCCGATTTCCCGGCATGATCAAAGAGGCGGGAACCGGGAAGAATCCCCAAGCGGGCAGAGCCCCCCTTGTCGGGGGGCGAAATTCCATTAAAATAAGGAACGTATCCTTTGGGCCGGGCGTATAGCTCAGTTTGGTTAGAGCGCGTCCCTGATAAGGACGAGGTCCATGGTTCGAGTCCATGTACGCCCAT
>ONWH01000164.1 GCA_900321495.1 uncultured Planctomycetota bacterium | reverse complement strand
GCCTGCTGGAACGGCAGAAGCGCTTCCAGAGCCTTTTCGCGGTCGGCGGTGTTGTCGGCCAGGATCATGGTGCGGAATTCGTCGATGTGATCGAAGAACATATGTTCGGTACGGGTCAGACCGATCCCTTCGGCGCCGAGGGCGACTGCCTGCTGAGCCATTTCGGGCTTGTCGGCGTTGGTGCGGACACCCAGCTTGCGGAACTGGTCGGCGTAACCCATCAGTTTGGCGTAGAGCTGATAGATGGGGGCGTCTTTCGGGTCGAGCGATTTGTCGAAGAGAACCTGGAGGACTTCGGACGGAGCGGTCGGAACCTGGCCGCCGTAGACATTTCCGGTGAACCCATCGACGGAGATCCAGTCCCCTTCGTGGAAGACTTTATCGCCGACTTTCATCGTCTTGGATTTGTAGTCGATGACCAGACCGTCGCAGCCGCAGACGCAAGCCTTCCCCATTTGACGGGAGACGAGCGCGGCGTGCGAGGCGGCACCGCCGAAGCTGGTGATAATCCCGTTGGCGACCTTCATCCCGCGGAGGTCTTCCGGGGTGGTTTCGCGGCGGACCAGAATCAGCTGAACCGAGTTGTCTTTCTGCCAGAGGGCTTCGGCTTCATCGGGCTGGAAGCAGATCTGGCCGGTGGCGGCGCCCGGACCGGCGTTGACGCCCTTGGCGATCGGTTCCATCCCCTTCAGGCCTTTCCCCGAGAAGACCGGCTGCAGAAGCTGGGTCACGTCGTTGGCGGGGACGCGCTTCACGGCGGTCGCGGCATCGATCAGGCCTTCGTCGACCATTTCGACGGCGGTCCGGACATGGGCGAAACCGGTACGCTTGGCGTTACGGGTCTGAAGCATGTAGAGCTTCTGGTTTTCAATCGTGAATTCGATGTCCTGAACATCGTGATAATGATTTTCGAGCAGGTGCGCGACCTTCTGGAACTGTTCCCAGACTTCCGGCATATCCTGGCCGAGCGTATCTTCGATCTTCTTGGGGAGACGGATACCGGCGACGACGTCTTCACCCTGAGCGTTGATCAGGTAGTCGCCCGTGATTCCCTTGACGCCGGTGGCGCCGTCGCGGGTCAGCGCAACGCCGGTGGCGCAGTTGTCGCCCATGTTCCCGAAGACCATCGACTGGACGTTGACGGCGGTACCCCAGTCGTGCGGGATCCCGTTCATACGGCGGTAAACGATCGCGCGGTCGTTCATCCAGCTGCCGAAGACGGCGCCGATCGCGCCCCACATCTGTTCGCGCGGATCTTCCGGGAAATCTTTCCCCGTCGCCTCTTTAACGGCGGCTTTGAATTCGGAAACGAGTTCTTTCAGGGCCGACGCGGGAAGTTCCGAGTCGAGCTTGACGCCGCAGGCGGCCTTCTTGGCATCGAGAATCTTCTCGAACGGGTCGATTTCGGTCTTGTTGGCCGGTTTCATTTCGAGGACGACGTCGCCGTACATCTGGACGAAACGGCGGTAGCAGTCCCAGGCGAACCGTTCGTCGCCCGACTTTTCGGCAAGGACGGCCACGGTTTTGTCATTCAGACCGATGTTCAGAACGGTGTCCATCATACCCGGCATCGACTCGCGGGCACCCGAACGGCAGGAGACCAGAAGAGGCAGGTTTTCGGTATCGCCGAACTTCTTGCCCATCGCTTTTTCGACGGTGGCCAGCGCGGCTTCAACCTGATCTTTGAGTTCCGGCGGATACTGGCGGCCGTTGTCATAGAAGTAGGTGCAGACTTCGGTGGTGATCGTGAACCCGGAGGGGACGGGGAGGCCGATCTTCGCCATTTCGGCGAGGTTCGCGCCTTTGCCGCCAAGGAGATTACGCATCGAAGCGTCGCCGTCGGTTCCGAGAGGTCCAAAACTGTAAACGTACTTTGCCATAATAAAGAAACCCTTATTTTGGTGTGGTGGACGGCCGCCCGAGACGCCCTCCAAGGATCACTTCGGGCCGGCCTGAGATCAAATGATTTTCGGGAAACGGTAAGGGGAAAGCCCCCTAATATGACCCTATACGTTCAAAACATATAAAATCACCCTAACATTTTATAGGAGGCATAAAAAGCGTCAAGAGGGAAGCGGCGCCTGACAACCGGGAGAAAGCCGGGAAAAAAGGCCGGTTGTGAGGAATAAAACGCCCCCGTTCCGGCACCCGGCTGCGGGCCGGAACGGGGGCGTCCCATCCGCGGAAAAGACGCGTTTCAGGAGTTCCTGGGGGTTGTGACCTTATCGACCAGGTAAACGATCGACATGTAGGGGATCCCGCCGTTGGTCGTCAGGCCGATCTCGCAGGTCCGGCTGTTCGAAAACCCGATCTTGATATGGCGCTCTTCGAGCTGCGGGCGGAGCTTCCGCAGCGCGTAGCGGTTCACCTCGGGATAGGTGAATCCCTTGTCGCCGGCGAAACCGCAGCAGCCGACCTCTTCGGGGAAGAACGGTTTGGTGGTGCATCGCGCGGCAAGGCGTTCGAGCGCGCCGCGCAGATTCATCTTCGTTACCGAGCAGGTGACATGGAACGCCGCCGGCTCGTCGATCGGGTGGAAGTCAAGCCGGTCGACCAGGAACTCCTCGATGAACTCGATCGGCTCGTAGAGCTTCATCGATTTGATCTCATGCCGCATCCGATAGAGACAGGGGGACTGGTCGCAGAGAACGGGGTATTTCCCGTTCTCGCTCGCTTCGAGGAGCGCGGCTTCCAGCTCTTTGGTTTTCCGGTCGGCGATATCGGGCATTCCCTTGCTTTCCCAGATGGTGCCGCAGCAGAGATTTTCCATTCCCTTCGGGTAGATGACATCGTACCCCGCCTTTTCGAGAAGGGCGGTCATTTTGTCCGTTAGCGGCGTCGCGTCGGGCGCCCCTTTGGCGGTCCCGAAGGTCTGGTTGATGCAGCTCGGGAAGTAAACCGCTTTCGGCCGCTCCGGTTTCGGCGCCGTTTTGATTTTCTTCACTCTGTGCGGCTTGGGCATCGCGGGAACCCAGAGGGGAACCCCGCACTTGTTGAGCGTGTTGCAGACTGCCGACATCGCCTTGGTCCCCAGAACGGTGTGTCCCAGATCGGCGACCGCCAGGACCGGACGCAGAGCGGTTTCGATCAGTCCCAGGTGGTTGGCGGCCATGTCGCCGAGTTTCCAGACCAGGCTCCCCGCGGGCGCGTCCGCCTCGCGGATGTCGTGCGTCAGTTCGCCGGTATTGATCCCCATCGGGCAGGAAGTGGCGCAGAGGCCGTCGCCGGCGCAGGTCATGTTCCCCCAGTAGCGGTACTGTTTCTTGAGCCGGCGCAGCCGGGCCGGGTCTTCGCCGGTCTGCGCAAGGCGCGCCATCTCGCGCGAAAGGACGATCCGCTGGCGGGACGAGAGGGTGAACCCGGCGGTCACGCAGTTGACCTCGCAGAAACCGCACTCGATACACTTGTCGACTTTCGGGTTGACGGTCGGCAGCGGCTTGAACCCGCGGATGAAGCAGTCGGGGTCGTCGTTGAAGATAACGCCGGGATTGAGCAGCCCTTCGGGGTCGAAGAGGCGTTTGACCCGCAGCATGATCCCGTAGGCGTCGTCTCCCCATTCGCGGCGGACGAACGGCGCCATGTTCCGTCCGGTGCCGTGTTCGGCTTTGAGAGACCCGCCGTAGTCGTCGGCAACCAGTTTGACCACGTCCCGCATCAGGCCGGCGTAGCGGTCGACCTCTTTCTGCGAGTCGAACCGCTGGTTCAGGATGAAGTGGAAGTTGCCGTCCCGCGCGTGGCCGTAGATGACCCCGTCTGTATAGCCGTATTGCGCAATCAGCTCCTGAAGGCGTTTGGTCGCTTCGGGGAGAACATCCATCGGAAACGCCACATCTTCGATGAGCGAGGTTGTTCCCGGTTCGCGCATCCCGCCGACCGAGGGGAAGATTCCCGAACGGATTCCCCACCAGACCGCGCAGGTTGCCGCGTCTTCGGTGAACTCGACCGGCATGAGGGTTTCGAAATTTTCGAGCGCCTTGGTGATCTGCGCGATCTGAGAGCTGAGCTGCTCGCCGGTTACGGCGCGTGTTTCCAGGAGAAGGGCGGTGGCGCTGTCGGGCAGCTCCGGCAGATAGTCGGGCATTCCGGGACGCCCTTCAATGCTCCGCAGCGCCAGACGGTCGAGCAGCTCGACGCTGGCGACCGGCTCGGACTGAAGCGCCTGCACCGCCTTGCAGGCATAATCGATTCCCGGCAGATAGACCATCGCGCTGGCCGACCGGGGCACGATCTTTTCGGTCCGCAGAACCGCGCGCGCCAGAAACGCGAGCGTCCCCTCGGATCCGACCATCAGATGCGTGATGATATCGAACGGATCGTCGAATCGGACGAAGGGGAGAATGTTCAGCCCGGTC
Organism: uncultured Planctomycetota bacterium; assembly: GCA_900321495.1. GTDB lineage: Bacteria > Planctomycetota > Planctomycetia > Pirellulales > Thermoguttaceae > RUG695. The sequence goes on along the minus strand of ONWH01000164.1, from coordinate 7,783 downwards.
ACATTTTTGATGGAGTATTTCCGCTTGATCTTTGCGACGAGTTCGGGATTGGCGCGGACGTCGTCCCGGATTTTCTTGATTTCGGCGATGAATTCCGGATGGTTCTTCTCAAAGATTTCCCGGCTGTACAGTTTGCCGGTGTCGAGCGTCGTCCCGTCTGCGAAAATGATTCGCGCCGATTTGAGGATCCGGTCGCTGTTTCCGTGAACGCCGCAGTTCATTCCCGAGGCGTTGTTGACGATGATCCCGCCGATCATCGCCGAGCCGATCGAGGCGGGGTCGGGGGATATCTTCCGCCCGTGTTTCGCCAGAATGTCGTTTACCCGCTGCCCGACGATTCCCGGCTGGAGATCGATGGCGCTCAGGTCGTCGGACAGTGTATATTCCTCCCAGTTCTTCCCGGCGACGATCAGGATCGAGTCGCTGATCGACTGGCCCGACAGCGAGGTTCCCGCCGCGCGGAACGTGACTGCGCATTTTTCTTCGGACGCCGCGCGGAGAATCGCCGACATCTCTTTCTCGGTCTTCGGGAAGAGGACGATTTCGGGGACCATCCGGTAGAATCCGGCATCGGTTCCCCACGCCAGGCGGCGCAGATCATCGGTCAGCGCGCGCTCTTTCGGCAGGACGCTGCGGATTTTTTGATAGAAGCGGTCGAGTGACGGTTTGGAAAACGGCATAGCGGACCTTCCTGTTTCCAACATGGAGAAAAACATTGTCTGACCGCGGCCGGCAGCCGCAGCAGCCCTCCCCGCTTCTAAGTTTAACCTCTGGACGGGGAAAAAGAAAGAAGCGTTCTTCGGTTTTCGCGTCCGAAGAGCCTATTTGCGGTAAACTTCATACGTGTCGTTCTCGAAGACTTTCCGATACCCCTCCGACGCGATCCAGCCGGTGACCTCGTCCGGGATCGGGAATGTTTTGCGCGCCTCCTGGGAATCGGCCCGGGCGGTATTTTTCTTGCCGAGCCGCGAGGGATATCCCCCCTTCGTTTGGAGAATGAAGACTTCCGGCGCCTTTTCCCGCAGTTCGGCGAGGATATCCGGGAGATATCCGTATTCCAGGTGCGTATCGCGGACGTAGAAGTATTTCGTGACGCAGCTGCGGTTCGCGTACCAATAGAAAATCCGGCCGCCGATTCCGAAGCTGGCGATTCGCGTTTCCGGTTCCGTGTTTTCTTCGAGCCAGTCGGCCATCGCGCGCGCGTCGAACTCCTCGTAGAAGTAGGGGTAGCCGTAGACACGGGTGAATTTCGAGTAGTCGGTTTTCGGGTGGAGCCGGTGGAGAACCGCCATTTTGGTCATGTCGCGTACCGGACGGAACATCGGAATGTCGTAGACAACGGCCGGAACCAGCAGGAGAAGCAAGAGACCCCGGCGGAGAAATTTTCTCCCGCCCGATGCCGCCCGTCCAAAACACCAGGTAAACGCCGCGGCGAGGAAGGGGAGAAACGGCGCGACCAGCGGTGCCGAGTAATGCCGCGCCGACCGGCCTGACATTGACATGAGAACCAGGCTCAGGATCAGAAAAATCTCCATCGAAAGGAAGAGCCTTCGTTTTGCTTTCGTTTCGGCACGCCGCGAGAGGATGATGTAGCCGACCGCCGCGAAGGGCGCGTAATACGCCTCGAGCGGAATGCAGGCGAAACAGCGGAAGAAGGCGGTTATCTTCTGTGCCGCCGGAACCTGGCAGTAGATCCGGTTGAAGACCCAGTACTGCGCGATGAAATCACTCCACGCGCCGTTCTTCCAGAGCCAGCCGAGTACCGGAAGCAAAAGAACCGCCGCACCCAGAAGGAAGACCGCTACCCGCGAGGCGAGAATACCGTACTCGCGGCGGAGAATCGCCGCGGCCGCGACGGTCAGCGTGAAGAGCATCCAGAGCGCGGTCAGGTTCGGCTTGAGCAGGAGAACCGCCGCGAAACAGAAACCGACCGCAAACGCCGCGCCGAGACGGATCCGGAACCCGTCCTGCAGATAGCGGATCCAGCAGTAGAGCGAGACCAGCAGAAACGGTACTGACCACGTCTCGCAGAAGTTGCTGTCGCACCGCGCCGTGTACCAGAGGACGGCGACCACCGTCGTAAAGAGCGCCGCACCCGGCGGCGCGAGAAGGCGCGCGGTTTTATACGCGAAAACGGTCGAAACTGTCAAAAAGAGGAGTTCCAGAAGCCAGACCCCGAAAACCCCGTGTATCGCAATGCCCGCCGCGTCGAGCAGGTAGACAAGCGGTCCCTTGTGGTCGAACGCGTCGCGGTACGGGATCCCCCCGTGCAGGATGAGCCGGCCGATGTAGAGAAAGACCGTCGAATCGGTTCCGGTCGGATTGCCGTCGCAGTTCAGGAGCGGCTGATGCTGCACGATATTCCGCAGCGGCGAGGAGCTGTAATGCGTCAGGCCGGCGAACAGGACAGTCAGGGCAAGGATGATAATCGTCCGCCGCCGGGTGCGGCGGAGGACCGAATCTTTGATCTGCGTCATCGGAAGACCTATGGTTCTTTGGAGATCGTCTTGAAAATTTCCGGCGGCAGCCGGACTTCAACCACCGAATGCCTGTTCTCCCCCTCGTCATATTTGATATACGTGATGGCGAGAACCGTGCCGTCGGGAAGAAGGTGAACCGCAGGGTAGCCGCAGTCGCGTCCGGCGTGGGAGTGAATCAGTTTCAGACGGAAATCGCCCGGCGCGCCGGTTTTGATGTCGCCGTAATCACCGACCCACGCCACAAAATGCCCGGACGTTTCGCTTCCCGGCGCCATGTCGCGCATCGCCACAAAGAGGCGTCCGTCCGGCAGATAGAGTGCGGCGTGGCGGTCCCCGGTAAGTCCCCAGGGCGTTTCGCGCGGCGCGGTCCATGTCGTGCCGCCGTCCCGGCTGAAAATGGCCAGGCTTCGCCCCGTATGGGTGTTTTCGCGCATCAGAACGCAGATCTCGTCTTCTGCGGGGGACCAGAACGCGCACGGTTCGCATGGGTCTTTTTTCGGCAGGATCATCTCGCTCCTGTCGGAAGCGGCCTCTTTTGTTTCCGGAATGTCGGCGATGACACGCGGTTCGGACCAGGTCCAGCCCGCATCGGCCGTTTCGGCGACGAGCGACTGGAGCCGTCCGCTTCCGGGAGGTTCGGAGTCATAGACCTCACCGTCATCCGAGACGCGGCGGTGATAGAATCCCAGGTAACAGCCGTCGGCCGCTCCGGGATGTTTCGGAATGACGCTGCTGAACGTCATCACGTTTTTCAGGCCGAGCGGTTCCTCTTCGGCCCACGTCTTCCCGTTGTCGCGGCTGACGATTCGGGGCATCCGCGGCTGAGCCGAAAAGACCCAAAGGAAAGATTCTCCCTCTTTGCCGGTCATCCGGTAGATGCTCGGGCAGTTCTTATGCCGCCGGAATCCCGCCGGAGCCCGTTCATCGATCCGCGTCCAGGTCAGGCCGGCGTCTGCACTTTCGGCCATCGGTCCGGCGAACCCGCCGTGCCCGTTTGACCAGACGGCGATCAGCGTCCTGCCGTCGGGCAGCAGGACCGAAGTCGGATGCCCCTGGTAGATTTCCGGTGTCCCCTGTGCCACGACCGTTTGAAGCTCTTTCCTTTGCGACAGGTCGACGGTCGGCAGATCGGGAGTTTCACCGGCGGCAGACTGTATTCCGCCCGCGAAAGCGGAGAAGAGAAACGCCGCACAGAAAAAAAACGGAACAAGATGTCTTGGTTTCATCGGAACCGCCTGCTCGTTGAACGAGAGAGAATATCTGGTATATTTACGTTGAGGCCATTTTAGTTTCTTTCTTTCCGCTTGCCAATATGACATTCAAAACGCGGAAAGAACCCTTGATCGGAGTATCCAATGATGAAAGCCGCATCCGTTTGTCTTCTTCTTTTCGCGTGTCTTGCCCTTTCGGTCTCCGCCGCCGAACGGAACTATCCCGGCACCAAGGGCCAGTGGCAGGGATACGACTGCTACAATTTCACGTTCGAGGGGCGTGCCGCCATCGTCGTCGTGCCGAAAGAGGCCGCCGAGGGCGCCCCCTGGATCTGGCGCGCCCGCTTTTTCGGGCATGAACCGCAGACCGACACGGCTCTCTTGGACCGCGGGTTCCACGTCCTCTGGCTCGACTCGGCGCCCCTGCTGGGGTCTCCCAAGTCGGTTGAGCTCTGGCAGCGCTTCTACCTCTATGCGACCGGGACGTTCGGTCTCTGCTCCCGCGCACACCTGGAAGGGTTCAGCCGGGGCGGGCTTTATACGGTGAACTGGGCGGTCAGGTATCCCGAAGAGACCGCGTCGATCTATATCGATAATCCGGTTCTCGATTTCAAATCCTGGCCCGGCGCGTTCGGGAAATCGATCAGGAGCGAGGGGGACTGGCAGGACGTTCTCGACTCGTACGGGCTGACCGAAGAGGAAGCCGCCGTCTGGCCCGGAAATCCGACCGAGAACCCGGAACTCGAAAAGCTCGCCGCCGCCAAGGTTCCGATTCTGATCGTCTGCGGCGACAGCGACACGGTCGTTCCGTTCGACGAGAATGAAAAGCCGTTTATCGCGCGCTACCGTGAGTTCGGCGGACCGATCGAGGTGATCATCAAGCCGGGAAACGACCATCATCCCCATTCCCTCCCCGATCCGAAACCGATCGTCGATTTCATTCTGCGGGCCCAGGCGAAGGTCGGCGCCCGCTGACCGGGCGGCCGAAACGGCTTAGAAACGGAACGAACTTCTGATGGACGAGTACAAACAGTGGATGGAGGCCGGCTCTTTTCAGATTCTCTACGAGGAGGGGCCGGTCCTTGCGGTGAACAAGGAATCGGGGATCCTGACCCAGGCGCCTGCGGGGATTGACTCGCTCGAAGCGCGGGTCAAGGCATTCCTGATCCGGCGTGAGAATAAACCGGGCGGATGCTATCTGGGGATTCCGCACCGGCTCGACCGCCCCGCGTCGGGAGCGATCCTCTTCGCGAAACATGTACGCGCCGCACACCGCCTTTCGGAACAGTTCCGAATCCGAACCGTTGAAAAGAAGTATTGGGCGCTCGTCGCCGGACATGTGCCGGAAGACGAAGGGGAATGGATCGACTACATGCGGAAGATCCCCGGCCGCGCCGAGGCGGAACTGATCCCGCCGATTCATCCCGACGCGAGGGAAGCGGTTCTCCGGTTCCGCGTGATCGGTCGGCTGACGTTCCCCGATTTCGGCGAGGTCACCCACCTGGAGGTTGAGCTTGGCACCGGCCGGACGCACCAGATCCGGCTTCAGTCCTCGTCTCGCGGATTCCCGATCCTGGGAGACGCACAGTACGGTTCGACCGTCCCGTTCGGCGAACAGTTCGAGGACGAACGCCTCAACGCAATCGCGCTCCATTCCCGGAAAATGTCGTTCGACCACCCCATGACGCGCCAGCGGGTCTCGCTCACCGCCCCTCTGCCGGCACCGTGGCGCGCCTTCTGCGCCGTTGACGGCTGAGCGCGGTCGGGTAAAATAGGGCTGTCGCCGGGATTGGCTGACAGCGGAAATTCACGTTCCTTTTTTCGTCGCCGTCAGATTGTCGTATCTGCTCCGGCGTTCTTTCGGGGAGACGCGGCGTTCCCATATCCACGCAGCAGAAAGAACACAATGGAAACCAAAAGAGTCGTTGTTACCGGCATGGGGGTGATCTCCCCGATAGGTCTCGATCTGGAATCGTTTTGGACAGGACTTCGCACCGAAAAGTGCGGGATCGGTCCGGTCACCCTCTTCGACGCGTCGCGTCTGGCGTGCCGCGTTGCCGCCGAGGCCGCCGACTTCAATCCCCGCGACCATTTCGAGGTTCGGATGGTTCAGCGAATGGCCCGCTTTTCGCAGATGGCGGTCGTCGCCGCGCGTGAGGCGGTGAAGAACGCCGGGCTCCCCGAACGGCTCGACGATATCAACGCCGCGATCATGCTCGGCAACTGCATCGGCGGCATCGAGTCCCAGTGTGATGCGGAAAACAAACTCTTTGAGAAGGGACCCGCCAGAATCCCGGCAATGACTGCGCCGAAGATGATCATCAACGAGGGGGCGGGGAATATCTCGATTGACCTGGGGGTGCACGGCCCGGTTCACACGATCATGACCGCCTGCGCCACCGGTACCGACGCGCTTGGTCATGCGCTCGACGCAATCCGGCTCGGCCGGGCCGATCTGGTGATCACTGGCGGGGTGGAAGCTCCCCTCACCGAGTTCACGCTCGGCTGCTTTTGCTCAATCAAGGCTCTGTCGACAGCGTATAACGACACGCCAGAAGTGGCCAGCCGCCCGTTCGACAAGGATCGGGACGGTTTCGTCATGGGGGAAGGCGCGGGGATTCTCATCTTCGAATCCCTCGAGCACGCGCAGAAGCGGGGTGCGCCGATCCTGGCCGAAGTCGCCGGTTGGGGCGGAACGGGGGACGGCTATCACCTGACCGCGCCGAATCCGGACGCGGTGAATGTCAAACGCGCCATCCTCATGGCGCTCGAAGACGGCGGTCTGACTCCCGCCGACATCGATTACATCAACGCGCACGGCACCTCGACCCCGACGAACGACCCGGTCGAAACGAAGGGGATCAAAGATGCGTTCGGTCCGATCGAGTCGAAACGGATCAAAGTTTCGTCGATCAAGGGGGCAATCGGGCACACGCTGGGAGCCGCCGGCGCGCTCGAGGGGATCGCGTGTGTCAAGGCGATTCAGGACGGCTTCTATCCGCCGACTCTCCATCTGGAAAACCCCGATCCGGCGTGTGATCTCGACTACGTTCCGAACCACGGCGTCGAGGGGGATATCCGTGCGGCGATCTCCCTTTCGCTCGGGTTCGGCGGGCACAACAGTGTGATCGCGTTTAAGAAGTTCCAATGAAACGGTGGTTCGGGCATCTGAAAACCGTCCTCCTGCACAAATACTGGGTTTTTCGGTACGCTCTGGCTGCCGGGATTCCGTTCCGCGGTCTTCTGCACGACCTTTCGAAATTTTCGCCGACCGAATTCGGCCAGTCGGTCCGCTACTACACCGGCTCGCGCAGTCCGATCCATTACGCGCGGGAAGCGAACTCCTTTTCGACCGCCTGGCTTCATCACCGGGGCCGGAACCGCCATCATTTCGAATATTGGATTGACAATACCGCCCGCGGCGGGCTGATTGCCGTGCCGATGCCGTTTCCCTGCGCCCTGGAACTGATCTGCGACCGTCTGGGCGCCGCCCGCGCCTATCGGAAAAAAGACTTTTCAATCGGCGAGCAGCTCCAGCGGTTCGACCTTGAGATCGCCCCCTCGCCGATGATCCATCCGCAGACGAAGCAGTTTATCCGTCTCATGTTCACCGAGCTGGCCGCCGCGCCTGACCGGCGCGCCGAAAAGGCCGTTTTCCGCCGTGCGCGGGAGATCTACCGGCAGGCGTGGGATGAGGCGCAAATTCCCGCCGAACCGGCATCTGTTCCGGTTTATGCGGTGAAGAAGTCCCCCTGGCGCGGCTGAACCTTTCTCGTCGCGCGGCGGGGAAGTCCCGCGGGTGGGGACTGGACAAGATTCACCGGCGGGGTATAATGGCCTCACTCTCCTGCGCCCGGTGCGCCTGGGAGGATGGGAATGTAGCTCAGATGGTAGAGCAACGGACTTTTAATCCGTAGGTCTCGGGTTCGAGCCCCGACATTCTCATTCGCGCCTGAGTCCTTTTCTGGGGGTTCAGGCTTTTTTTGTCTCTCTTTCTGTCTTGGCGCGAAAAATCAAAACGCGCCCGATCAAACGCCGTAATCCCGGCTGAAGGAGATTTGATGATGAGATTCCGTGCCGCGCTTCTTTCGG